>JBBSOJ010000218.1:0-5637 GCA_038259855.1 Flavobacteriales bacterium | reverse complement strand
GATTTTCTATCACCAGTATAATAGGATTCTTCACTTGAATTTTTGGAAACGATGTGTGAGATCAGCATCAATATTCCAAAATAGACGGCGATGATTATTAGAATTAAAGTAGCACTCATATGTATAGTCAGATTTTATGTAAATCTTTCGATTTGTTCTTTTTTTAGATTTTTCAAATATAACGCCACTAGTCAATCCATGGAACTATAATTGATCAAAAATTCTTTAAAGGAATTTAGTGTCTTTATGGTTTAACTTATACGCTTTTAAACCCGAAAAAGCATCCTATCTTTCTATAGGATTATTTTGAATGACCAGTGTTTCAATAACTTTGTTCGGCGATCAACACATCAAGCCCTAAACTAACTTTTTTCAAAATATACGGTTTATCGATCACACAAAGCTTAAAAAAAAGAGGTGGGAGATTTAAATTTTACTTTTATTCCTCCCACCTCAGGTACTAACTCAATAGAATAAAAAACAATTTCAGATATAGGTTTCATCAAGTGTACTCACTTTGAAACGCTTTGTAAATTCTGATCATTGGTTTTAATTTACATCCCACCACATTCTTGTTAAAAGGCCGTCGCCACCTTGTTGCGCAATGCCTTCTGCAAGTTTCTCTGGGTTGTTCAACTTCTCAGAACCAGGATAAGGCAATCTTCTTGGTATTTTACCATCTGTAAGAAGGGCTGCCACATTTGCTGGCACCAAAACAGGATACCCCGACCTTTTCCAATTTGAAAATGTTTCTAAACCGTTTCCAAAGGTAGCGACCCAGTATTGCTCGTTTATCATTTTCAAGGCTTGTGTTGGCACAAAAGGATTGGCTGCCAAATAATCGTCAATTTGAGCAGTCGTAATATCAACACCATGTCCGTATAGGGCAAGGTATTGCATAGCAGCAGTAACACCTGCGTTGTAATGTTCTTCAACATTGCCACCTGCCAAGCCCCAACGTTCAGCAGCTTCAGCAAGCATGAATTCAACCTCGGCATAGGTTTGGAAGAAAAAAGGTGCATCATAAAGAATGATTCCAGAGCCTCCAAAAATATTGATGTTAGGTTTTGAATTTGCAGTTCCTCTGGTTGCAACATTAATATCCTGACCAGATTGAAGTGCGAAGTCTGTATCGCCATCCACCGTTGAGAATAATACTGAAACCCGCGGATCGTTTCTATCTTTCATATAATCCATCAGCGTTTTAGAGATTTTTACTTGGGTGGGCGCTCTTGACGTGAAGCTTTTTGTAAGCGGGTTGACGTTAGGTCCACCATCATTGGCAGAATTTTCATATTGCGTAAAAGCAATATCTGCATTGCTTTCCATAACACCACCAGAAATAGCCTTGGTAGCCCAGGTTTGGGCTGCAGCGTTATCAACTTTCACCATTCTCATGGCCAAACGTAACATTAAAGAATTGGCAAATTTTCTCCATTTATCAGTATCACCAGCGAATAATAGATCGGCGGAGCCATAAGAACTGACACCCCCAGAACTTAAGGTTGCTGCAGAACTTTCTAAGGTCTCCAACATGTTTTGGTAGATCTCGCTTTGTTTGTCATATTTAGGAAACCTAATGCCTTCAATAAACCCTTTCCCTGCTTCACTGTAAGGGATGTCTCCATAAGCATCTGTAAGCCTACTGAAGATCAGCACTTTTTGGACTCTGGCAATGGCCAAATCTGTCGGGGCAGTTGGGCTCGTGCTTGTTTCCAATTGGACCTCTAAGTCCACTACGTTTTTTACAGTATTAGAAAATTGTTCTTCAAATAACTGATGTGTATTACCTTCTTTGTATAAAAATGACACATAAGAAGTATTATTAAGATGCTGAACATTCTGCATCATATGGATCACATTATAAAACAAATGGGCCACATAACTACTACCTCCCGTATATAATTGGATATACGTTAACTTTGTTGAAGGATCTAGTTGTGTTGGTTTTGTGGGATTGACATTGAGCTCCTCAAAGCCCTCATCGCAAGATCCGAACGTCACAACTATTGCGAGTAAAATAAGTATTTTTTTCATTTTCTTCTTTTTTAAAATTTAATGTTCACAGAAAATCCATAGCTTTTGGTAGATGGAATACCAAATCTTTCAATTCCTTGGGAGTTTAGGTTGTTCAATGCAGCTTCTGGATCTACATTGTCAATATCTTTCGAGATGAAAAACAGGTTTCTTGCAATTAACGAAATTCTCAAATCATTGATAAAAACATCCTTTAAAATAGTTTGTGGAAGGCTATAAGCTAAGCTTAGTTCTCTAAACTTAATAAAATCGGTGCTATACACGACTTCTTCAGATATGCCTCTACTTTCCTCTAATATCACCCCATAGTAGGTTCTTAAGTTTTCAGGGGCTACCGTTGTGGTAAACGGATTACCTGTTGCGTTGTCAATACCTGAAACCACCAAACCATTTTCACGGCCTTCCAGCGTCTTTTTATGCAAGCCTCTCAATAATAATTCTCTGTTGGTTCCAGAATGTACACTTCCGCCATATTTAGCATCGATCAGAAAACCTAAAGACACATTTTTATATCTAAACGAATTCGAGAATCCGAGGGTATATGGTGCTACCCCTTGTCCTAATATTTTATTCTCCCCTTGGATGGGTTTTGGTATACCGCCACTAATGTCATACATGATAGCTCCAGATTCATCTCTTTTATATGATGAACCAAAGATGACACCGTAGTTCTCTCCTACTATATGGGAGATGATGGCCGTTCTTGATCGCGTTTGGCTACCATCTACATTTATTGCGGTATCCTCTTCATCTGTACTGAGTATTTCACTATCATTATAGCCTAGGTTAAAAGAGGTATTCCAAGAAAAATCATCCGTTTGAATAGGCGCACCACCAATAAGTAGTTCAAGTCCTTTATTTTGCAGTGCGCCAATATTTAATATGGCAGAGGTATAACTTGAGGCCACTGAGGCTGCTGCCCTTACAATATCTTTGGTGGTTTCGTTTTTATAATAAGCGATATCCAAATTTAAGCGGTTATTGAAAAACCTGCCTTCTAAGCCGAATTCTATTTCGTCCTTTTGGAACGGCACTAAATTGGGATTAGGAATAGTATTTCCATTTAATTGTCCGAAAGATTGACCTTGGAAAGAACCTGAAACAGCATAATTCAAATTTAAACCATACGCATTTTGAGCTCCCCCTGCTACTTGGGCATAACTCGCTCTTAATTTGAAATAATCAAATGCCTTTGGTAAATTTAGAGCCTCACTAAGTAGGAAACTACCACTTAACGACCAGTAAAATTCATTGTTAGGAGTGGTCTTACCAGGATAAGAAAGTGTGGAGAACCAATCATTCCTTCCTGTAAAAGTCACATATAGGAAATTATCGTAATCTACTTCAAAAGAACCATAAAGAGAATTCGTTTTGGTTTTGAAATAATCATTTCTGGGCTCTGGTAAGGTTGTATTATTTAAATCTTCCAAACCTATCACTATAAATCCCCTTCCAAGTGCGCTCAACTGTTCAAAAGTTGATGACCGGGTATTGGCACCTATTATAGAATTCGTGGATATTTTATTGGTAATATCTGTATCGATTCCCAACATAACATCGGCATCAACCGATGTATAGGTCGATTTTGCCTGACTCAACTCACCACCTGGTCGATACGCTGTACCAAAAGGTGTAACAGCTTTTCTTGCAAAATCATAGGTGTCTATCCCCGCACGACCTGTTGCATATAACCACTCTGTAATGTCATAACGTAAAACGGTAGATGCCGTTAGCCTATTCTTTTTGTCATTGTTATTAAAATTGTTGACCGCCCAGTAAGGGTTTGAGATAAACTGGCTTGGTTGAAAAAGAAGCTCAGTACCCTGTTCATTAGACCCCGGTCTTAAATCATTAATATCCAAAGTGCTTGGCAACACGTATGCTACTGTATTTGCATTCCCAGGCGTATCTCCAATATTGATCCGGTTATCCACCTTTTCAATAACGTATTTTGCATTAATTGTAGAGGTCAGCTTCGGATTGATCTTTGCGGATGCATTTAAGGATAAAGACTTTCTGTTTAAGGTTGAATTCGGAAAAATATCACTGTTCTCTAAATTGGACATAGAAAAACGGTAATTATAGCCGTCACCACCTTTTGACAATGCCAGCGTATTGATGGCCGTTGTTCCAGTTTTATAGAATTTATCTAAATTATTTCCTGTATAGGCATACGGCCTCTTAACACCATCCCAATTATAAACCAGAGACCCATCCATCAAAGCGCCCCATGACTGCAATGAGCTCACAAAAGAATCATCGATGGCATTATCTACATTGCCAATTTCAACGGGATTGTTATTGACATCAAATTCATAACCAGGCCTCAATCCGTTGTCCCCTTGCCCATAAGTGGTTTGAATGTCTTGAAGATCTGTATTTATTCTGTCAAATATATAAGAACTGGAATATTCAATACCTAAACCTTGTCGTCCCTTTCCCGTTTTGGTAGTAATCATAATAACTCCATTAGAGGCTAAAGAACCATACAATGCTGCTGCCGAACTCCCTTTTAATACAGAAATAGTGGCTATATCATCAGGATTGATTGAAGAGATATCGTCCCCACCATCTCCAGTACCATCATTGGTAGGACCTACAACAGAACTCTTGGTATTGTTGATCACTGGTATACCGTCTACCACATAAAGCGGTTGGTTGTTTCCTGTCAATGAACTGGCGCCACGAATCACTACCCTGCTGGAACCCGATGCCCCAGAACTACTGGTAGAAACATTCACCCCAGCTACACGACCTTGCAATGAATTGACGGCACTTGTGGTCTTCACTTGTGCAATGTCCTCTCCATCCACCTGAGTCAAGGAATACCCTAAGGCTTTGGCCTCCCTTTTAATACCTAGGGCGGTAACTACAACTTCATCCAAACCTGTAGCGTCTTCTTCCATTTGAACATTCACCACTTGGGTGTCGCTTTTTACATTTACGGTGACCGTCTTGTACCCAACAAAGCTAAAAATAAGATTTTTACCTTGCAGCGTGTTGGGACTGACAATGGTGTAATTCCCGTCAAAATCTGTGACGCTTCCATTTGATGTACCCTCAACAACTGCATTCACACCTATTAATGGTATGCCACTTCCCTGATCGGTTACCACCCCAGATATTGATGCAGTTTGCCCAAAAGAACTATGCGCAACAAACATAAATAACATGGCAATTACATGACAACAATAATTTTTCATATAGTTAAGATTTAGTTAATATTTATTAAAAATAGTAAAAAATTATAAATCAGGCATTTTTTTCGCATCATTTTGCATGTTTAGGGCAAATAATTCGAAAATGTAGATTTAATTTGAAGAATTAGGCTGTAGCATTTATATTTTTATGAAGATTTTGTTCTTGTACAGCACATAGCATATCAACCAGAACACAATGATATGACTTAGAGCGAACAGTAGGGAACCATTCATGTCACCAAATACAGGAGCGAATCCATTAACAAAGAGATACTTATATAAAGAAATTTTATCTAGATTTCCCTCAACTGGAATTTTGATCAGATAGCTGATTGTTTTTGCATACAAGCCGGAAAACACAAAAATGAACAACGGATTCGATCCGAAATGGACAAATGGT
>JBBSOJ010000217.1:0-5664 GCA_038259855.1 Flavobacteriales bacterium | reverse complement strand
TTTACTGATCATAGATGTTGATTTTACTCTAAAAATCGAACTGATACGTGGCGCCTACCAAAAATTGAATTCCTTGTACAGGAAAGTTCAGCCAGCGCTGGTAGTTCTTGGCTGCTATATTATTGACTTTAGCAAATGCCGAAATTTGGTCTGTTATCCTGTAGCCAACGTGTGCATTGGCATCAAAGTAGCTGTCTAGAGTAATCGTCGTTGGTGAAGATGGCAATCCATTGTTGTTCACTATTTCTATTTCCGAAAAAACATCTTTACGTTCACCGACAAAGAAGAGATTTGCACCTGCAAACCAATGCTCATCAATTTGATAATCTACGAATAACGAGGCTGTCAAATCAGGAAGATTCCACGCTTCCGATTCAATGGTTGTATTATATGATAAAAATTCGGCTTTTGCTCCCAATTTAAAATTACGATTGACATCGACATTCAACTCGCCTGAAAACGAAAATGTTTTTACGTCATCATAAACCACGTTATACGAGTTACCAAATTGATACTCTTCTCTCACAAAAGAACCTGTACCCAGTACGCTGTTGACTTTATAAAGTGCCCTGTTTTTATCAGCAAAATAGCGAGCATTCACATTATAACTCATGCTGTTGCTCAATTTTCCCTTGATACCAGCATGAATGTTATATTGTCTATCTGTTGGAGTAACAAACAAAGTCGGAGAAACAAATGGATTGTCCTGTGCAAAGTTTTCGTACGAATTTTGTATCAATCCACCTTCAAGTCCTCCGTAGGCAATAAACAATTCATCAACCAATCGGTAGCTTGCTGTGACGTTTGGATAAATGTAAAGTTCATTACTTCCTGCTTCGGTATCATTGAGATACACGACATTGACACCCAGATTTAAGGTAAGATCGTCTTGTGTTAATTGATATTGAGGCGCAATTCCGAAGTTGATATTTCCATAATTGAGATCTGTAGCGTTAAAATAATCTCTTTCAAAAGAGCCACCCAGATAATCGAGCGTTACTTTGGTTGAAATTAGTTCATCCTGAATCGGAACATCCACGTTACCCATCACCACAAACCTATTTTCACCACTGCCTTGATTGTCGCTAAAACGTCTGAACCTGACCGATGCTTGTTGAAAATACCCATCTTCAAACTTAATTTTACCACCAACATTAGCCCCTATAAAAGAGTGTCCAACATCTAAAGAATCGGCTGTAACTCTATCAAATAGTGGTTGGGGCAAACCATACCAATTGTATTTTTGATAAAGACCTCCACCATCAATGGTCCAAGAATAGTCACGTTCTTTTTTCGTATAATTGACATTCAAATTAGTGTTCCAAAAGCCATCTTCCAATAGAACGCCATCAATGCCACCACCTGAAGAATGGTGACTTAAATAACCTCCTACCGTTTCACCTCTTCCCAATTCATGATTAAGGTAAACTTCACCCAAGACGGTGGTATAATTTCCAACGCCGAGTGATGCGTAGTTATCATATAATTTCTCCTGTTTTGCCTTATTGACGGTCGCCGCTTTACCTTTGGCGGGTGTAAAAGTTGACGCTACGGGAATCGAAAATATAGTATACTTAATATCTTTTTTCGTCATTGTAGTCGCATCATCCAGCGTAGGGAGCTGCTTAATCTTAAAGGCGTCAGAAATTGTTGGTGTATAAGGCTTAACGACATTGACTACTTCTGGGTCCAACGTGTCTTTGCTACGCTCTTGAGCAAGGATGACGGCGTTCGTTAATAAGGCAAAAACTACTATATATTTAAAAGGATGTGTCATATGTTTCAATTGATTGTACTTTTCACAAGGTATTAACCTGTTTTGATCTTTAGAATTAGTTGATACATTCAACTATTAATTCTAATTCTCTGAAATGATTGATGAATTTGTTTTAGCTTCTTCGGATTTAATCTTGTCTAGTTCGGATTGTGCCTCTCTCACCAGCTCTCCAAATTCGGAGAAGTTTTTAATAACACTTTCCAAAATGTAAGTAGCCTGAAATGCATCTTTCAAAGCGTAATAATTCTTTGCCATAACAATCAAACCTTTGGCACTATACAATTTATAACTTGAATACTCTTTTGCCAGTTTTTGCACTGCGGTATTGGACGCCTCAAAGTTTCCTTCCTTGTTTTTGAAGTAAGCATTGTAATATAACGCTTCGGCCGCCAAAGCACCAGTAGCAATCTTTTCTACTTCCGCATAAGCCGATTTGGCTTTTGCATCATTGCCAGTTTTAATGGCAGATCTTGCGATGATAATTTTCGCGTCACTCTTTACCTTGTTGTCTAATTTTGAATTGGTCAAAACTTTTTCAGCATACGTTTCTGCAGCTTTATAATTTTCCAACTGATAATAAGCATTCATCAAATTTGACTGTGCGTACAGTATGTTTTGCGGATAATCAGCCTCTGCTTCCAAACGCATCAATAGCGGTTGTGCTTTATTCCATTGAGAATCATTCAAATAAGTTTCAGATAATTTTACCAATGCTTGCTCCGTATAATCGCCCTTTGGTTTATTGACCACGAATTCGTAATGAGGACGCGCATTTTCCGGTAGGTTCTTTTTAGTATATAATTCGGCCAAATAAAAGTGTCCTTTCAAAGCATAGGTTCCGTTCGGAAATTGCGTAAGATAGGTATTGAATTGCTTGATGGCATTGTCCGTATTGCCATTGAGATATTGTTTTTCGGCTGCCAAATAAGTGGTATTGTCCAACTCAACATCCGTTACGTTGATATAATCCAATGTTTTCACCCAAGCTGCATACTCATCAACTCGTCCCAAATCGATATAAATCAATCTCGCCGTAGAGACCGCCTGAATCGCTTCTTCAGAATTAGGATAGTCTTTCGCCACCTTTTTGAATTTACCCAACGCCTGTTCGTTCTGACTCGCATTATAATGCACCAACCCTTGACGCAACATCGATTTTGGAATAAAAATGCTCGTTTTGTAGTCGCTATTCAATCGCTCATACAAGGATAAGGCCTGTTCAGTTTGATTTGCTTTTACATACGAATTTGCCAATTCATACATGGCATCGTCACGCAAAGTCGATGTGGTATATCGATCGATGAACGCCTTCAACTCCTGTATTTTCGTAGACCCTTTACCGATATAACCATAACTCATGGCTTTTTGAAACGCTGCATAATCCGTTTCGATGTTGTTCATGGCGATGGCTTTCTCATAAGCATTAATGGCATCTTGGTACTCGCTTGACACAAAATAGCCGTCAGCTAATCTCAAATAGGCATCATTTATACGCAACCGATCCTCGCCTTTTTTGTCTATAAACTTTTTGAAGTATTCCGTCGCCTTTGGATAGTTTTTCTGTTTGAAATAGGTATAGCCTAGATTGTAATTTAGATTTTCGGATTCTATTGTTGATGCGCCTTCGGCCTGTTGTTCAAATTGCTTATAACCAATCAAGGCATCATTAAAGTTCCCGATGTTATAATCTGTTTCAGCTTTCCAAAAAGTTGCTCTGGCTGTAAACTTGGCGTCGCGAGGTTCCTTGAGCGATTTTTCAAACATCTGTTTTGCTTCAGCATAGTTACTTTCGTTGTAGATTTCAATGCCCCGATAAAAAGCTACCTTCTGTAATGCCACTTTACTCTCAAAACTTGATTTGCCTTCCAAAAGTTTAAAAGCTTCCTTATAATTTTTAGACGTAATATAAGAGTCTATTAATAAAATTTCAACTTCTTCACGTGCCGTTGTTTTCGGATATTTTTCTAGATAACTCGTCAGAACTTGTGGTACCGATTGATACGGATTGCCGATATCATAACTAATTTTAGCATAGTTCAACCAGGCATCTTCCTGTATTTTAAGATCATAATCCATCTGCGACGCATTCCTAAAAGCATTCAAAGCTTCCAGCTTTTTCCCAAGATTGATGTAGCTTTCACCAAGATGGTAATAGGCATTTTGAGCCACCGAATTATCGCCACCTACAATTTTATTGAATTCCGAAATCGCTTTATCGAAGTCATTCTGCTTATAATAGGCATAACCAAGTTGGTAGTAATCGGTATTGTTCCATTTGCCACCTTTACCTTTATAAGCCGTTAAAAACGGGATGGCTTCATCATATTTCTTTAAATTAAAATAACTTTCTCCGATTATTTTATTGAGTTCGGATTTTTCGGCAGGATTACTTTTTGGCATTTGCTCTTTTGCCATACTGATGGCCTTTTCAAAATTGCCGAGCTTAAAATTTAAATCCGCTTGATAATACGACAGTTTCTCTTTGTACTTTTCATCAGTACTTACTTGATCGAAATACTCATTGGCCTTCGTATAATCATCCCCTTCGTAGGCCATAAAACCAATGTAATATTTGGCTTGAGAACCATATTGATTAGAATTTACCACACGGTTGAGATACTTTTGGGCGCCCACCTCATCTTTAGTCGTATACAGACTGTAACCATAATTGAACGAAAATTTATCACGCTCGGTCCTAGAAATGCTACCTTCATCTACCTTTTCGTACCATTTTTGGGCATAGGCGTATTTACCATTGTCAAAATAATAATCCGCAACATCCAAAAAGGCCGTATTCTTTTTGGTGGACGTAGGATAGGTTTCCACAAAATCCTCAATCAAACTATCCGCATTTATTTGATTCAACCGTACGGCACAATTGGCATAATAATAGGCCGAATCGGATAGTAACTGTTCATCTTCGGCCGTATCCATCACCTTGTCAAACATCGTCTGTGCGGCCTGGTATTGTTTATTGTTATAAAGTGTTAGCGCTTTTTGATAGTCGATTAGATCATGCGTGTAAGTCGCCGACATTTGAGCGAAAGAGAAGACATTCCAAAGCAGAAGTACTGCTAGAATGGCGATTTTTTTGTGAGCCATTAATCTCGTTTTTTAATTGAAGCGTCAAAGATATACGAATCTTGATGTACTTGATTTATATAACGAGCTATTTTCTGATTAATTATATGACTAACTATCTATAATTTTTTGAAGGTTTTGAGCGTTACCTGAAGGTCGGGCTTTACGCTGCAATCTTTTTTAGAAAACTCTCGTACTTTAAAATTTGAGCACGTGTAAAAAAGGATTTCTGCTGCAATCCCTAACGCAACATTCAAGTATCGAACCACCTCTAATTCAAAATAATAGTTTTATATAAATGAGAATTTAATAACGCACAACCTCTTCAACTAAATTTTCAATAGAACTGCGTTAGCGATAGCAACGACATCCTTTTTTTGCTTTCGACATGATGGTTTCATGACTAAATACTATCTGCAAAAAAAGATATAGTGGATAGCGCGACCTCTTGAGCTTGTCGAAAGATGGTAACGCCCAAGTTATAAACCCAACAAAAGCTAATTCCTCAAATACCCAAGTCTGACTGCCCTCTAAAAACTTGCCTATTGATATTTAAAATAATACATTTACAACGTTAAAAAACGTCCTATAATTATGTCCGAAACGGTTTTAGAGTTAAAGAAAGTCTCCATTTATCAAGGGGACAGTTTGGTGTTAAGCAATGTCAACTTTGAAATGAAAAAGGGCGATTTTGTCTATCTGATCGGGAAAACGGGCAGCGGAAAAAGTAGCTTTATGAAAACACTCTACGGCGACCTCCAATTGACCGAAGGCGAAGGCCATATTGTGGATTTTGACTTGAGAAC
>JBBSOJ010000216.1:0-5666 GCA_038259855.1 Flavobacteriales bacterium | reverse complement strand
ATAGAGGAAGTGAAAAAAGTTGGCGGTTTGGCCATTGTGGGTACGGAACGTCATGATTCGCGTCGTGTGGACAGACAGTTACGTGGTCGTGCCGGACGTCAGGGAGATCCAGGAAGTTCACATTTTTATGTGTCTTTGGAAGATAATTTAATGCGTCTTTTTGGTAGTGAACGTATTGCCAAAATGATGGACAGAATGGGCTTGGAAGAAGGGGAAGTGATTCAACATTCCATGATTTCAAAATCCATTGAGCGTGCCCAGAAAAAAGTTGAGGAAAATAACTTTGGAGTTCGTAAGCGTTTGTTGGAATATGATGATGTGATGAATGCCCAGCGTGAAGTGATCTACAAACGCCGCCGTCATGCCTTGCATGGTGAACGTTTGCGCGTCGATTTGGCGAATATGATTTTTGACACCTCAGAAATTATCACACAAACCAATAAAGCGGCTAACGACTTTAAGAATTTTGAGTTTGAGCTGATTCGTTATTTTTCAATGGGCTCCCCTATTACGGAAGCTGAATTTAGTAAATTATCAGAACAGGATGTCGCTGGTAAAATCTACAAAGCGGCTTTTGAACATTACAAACTAAAAATGCAGCGCAATGCAGAAATGGCATTTCCTGTCATCAAAAATGTATATGAAACACAGCGTGACAAATTCAAGCGCATTGTGGTGCCGTTTACAGACGGTGTAAAAAGTTTGCAAGTAGTTACAGATCTTGAAAAAGCTTATGAAACTAATGGTAAACAACTGATCACGGATTTTGAAAAGAACATCACCCTTGCTATAGTTGATGAGGCATGGAAAACGCATTTGCGCAAAATGGACGAATTGAAACAATCTGTGCAGTTGGCAGTCCATGAGCAAAAAGATCCCTTATTGATTTACAAGTTTGAAGCTTTTGAATTGTTTAAGGTGATGATTGACCAAGTCAATAAAGATGTGATTTCATTTTTGTTCAAAGGCGAGTTGCCATCAGAAACTACAGACGCCATTCAAGAAGCACGTCAGGTACGTTCTAAAGAACAGTTGGAAACCCGCAAGGAAGAAATTCCTAATCTGGACGAGCGTTCCGCACAAAGTAGAGCTGCAGGTAGCAATACCCAACGGAAGGAAGTTGTGGAAACCATTGTACGCGATAAACCAAAAGTTGGCCGTAATGACAAGGTGACCATAAAACACGTCATGAGTGGCGAAAATAAAACTTTAAAATACAAACAGGCTGAGCCTTTGTTGGCCAAAGGTGACTGGGTGTTGATTGAAGAGTAAATAAAGAGTTAAGAATCAAGACTAAAGACCTGCAAGGTTTTGAAAATCTTTTAGGTCTGAATTTATTTTGAAAATCCCGATATCAAATGATGTCGGGATTTTTTTATAACTATCATTTAGAATTCAAATCAGCTGATCCTGAATTTGCCGCAATCCTTTTATCATGGCTTTAGTGTTCGCATATTCCTTCTGCTTTTGTTTCTTTCCAATGACGTAATAGGAAAACAACATCCAGGCCAAATAAAAAATAAGAAAAATGACTATTGCCCAATTAGGCATTGGCTTCATGACTTCTACCATATAAAGAATCATGCCTACATTCAGCCAAATAAAATAACCGAGCATCACTTTTGTTGCTACAAACTGCTGAAATTTATAATATGTTTCCAATTGTCCTATCACCGTTATTGGAGATTTAAGAAAATCGATACGCCGCATTTGTTGTGATTGGTAAAACCGTATGCCGACAAAGGCAAGAATGGTGAGTAAAACGATACCACAACCTACATAGGTCCAAACAGATTTAAAGTCAATGGCGATGGCGATATAAGCAATAACGGCGACTGTCACAACGAGCGTTGCAATCTGAATCATTATTTGCCTAATCATTTTTTTACCAATAGCCTTGGCTTCATAAATGATGTCCGATGCTTTGGGAACTTCATGTGTATGTTGAAGGTTCCAAACAGATGCTATGTCTTCAAAATCTTTCATAACGGTTGTATAAGTCTGTTAACTTTTGTTTGATCCTGTGAATTTTCACTCTTAAATTGGCTTCCGTGATGTCAGTTATTTTTGCAATTTCCGGATAGCTTATGTCCTCTAAAACCATCGTAATAATCAACCTTTCAGAATCTGGAAGCTGCTCAATGCATTTATAAAGTAGCTGTGTTTGTTGTTCCTTTTCGGAATAATTTTCGGAAACGTCCTCAACATTGTCCTTAATGGTTTGCATCAGAGAACTTTTAGATGAACGGATCTTGTAAAGACAGGTGTTAACGGCAATACGATAAATCCAAGTGCCTACTTGAGAGTCGCCTCTGAATTGGTCATAATTTTGCCAGACTTTTACGAATATTTCCTGCAACAAATCCTCGGCTTCGGCAGCATTGCCTACATAACCAAGACATAAACGAAATACGTGCTGCGAGTATGCCGCATAGTCAGTCTCAAACCGATATTCCTTGGCGTGAATGTCTTTCACTTTTTATTTCTTGGCAGTTAAAAATTGGTCGATTTCATTATAAAACCATTCTGGCTGATCGTACATGATAAAGTGCATACTGTCAGCGACTTTGATGGTTTTATTCGGTAATTTGTCATACTGTTCGTTATAGATTTTTTTGCTGTTCTCGGCGGTTCCGAAAGTACTTGCTAAAATAAGAATTGGGGTTTTGATTTGAGCAATTTCCTGTCGCAAATCGGTTGTGGACATTTCCACGATCGTACTTCCCAATGTTTTTCGGTCACTGTCGAAACTCCATCCTGCAATCTGTCTTGCTCGTACTGAATCTCGTACTTGGTATCGCATGGATGCCGTCATTCGGTCAATGTAGCCTTCATTGGGTAAGTTTTCAAAATTGGCAATCACAGCAGCTTTATCATATTGTGGATTGTCCTTAACAGATTGTGCGTTTACCTTTGGATCAGATAAGGCAGAAATAAATGGAACGGCGTCCACAATAACGCTTTTTCCGAACAAGTTTGGTTCTTGAGAATGAAGCCATAACGTCATAAATCCGCCAAGACTATGTCCAATCAGCATTGGTTTTTTCAAGTTGTTGTCTTTTACATACCTGATGATGGCATCCCGTTCATCTTGCAAAATGGTATCACTATCAAGTGGCTCTGCTCCAGCATATCCAGCCAAAGTAAAGACGTGCAATTCAAAACGGTCTTTAAGATGGTTTACTGTTTCATTCCAAACTTCTCCACTACAGGAATAACCAGGAATAAGAAGTATTGGCTTGCCATTTCCAACAACTTCCACTTGGAATGCTTGTGATTGTGCAAACAGTATTTGACTAAAGAAGGATACTGCGAAAACTAAATACATACGTTTCATGAGATTCTGATTTTACGGTTTCCCTTTGGATGCAGAAGCCTTTATATTGTTACAAAAGAATTTAAACTTTTTTTTCATCATTAGTTTCGTAGGTAAATAACATTCATCTTAATTTATCAAATAATATCATATATTTATTGCTTATCAATAAATATATATCTATATTCGTATATAAAATATAAATAAATTTTCGATGAAAACAAACACTGAACTCGTTTTGAAAGTGATGAACATTTTATCATGGATCACATTTATCGGCTTGTGTATCAGCACTGGAACCCTACTCTACTCTATTGTTTTTAGCTTTATTAACCCAGAAGTAATGATCGATCCTGTTAATGGATTTGATGTGTTCGCTTTGAAGAAACTTGGTACGACCTATTTTGTGAACGTATCGTCACTTGTAATAATTATATCTGCTTTGAAAGCTTATCTATTTTATTTGGTTATCAAAATCTTTATGAAAATCAATTTGAAACATCCCTTTAGCGAAATTATGCCTGTTTTATTGGCTAAAATCAGCTATGCCGCATTTTCCATTGGGTTACTTTCCTACATTGCAACGTCCTATTGTTTTAGAATCACGAAACGATTTTTTGAAATCAATGGACTCAAAGAAATGACAGATGGTTTTCATGAATTTATATTTTTTGCAGGTATTATTTTTATTATATCACTTATTTTTAAAAGAGGTGTTGAAATCCAATCCGAACAAGAACTAACCATATAAGCCATGCCAATAGTCGTAAATCTTGATGTCGTCATGGCACAGCGTAAAATGTCCCTGAACGAACTTTCAGAGAAAGTAGGATTAACCCTCTCTAACCTGTCCATCCTTAAAACAGGCAAGGCGAAAGCTGTAAGATTCAGTACTCTTGAATCCATTTGTAAAGTCTTGGAATGCCAGCCTGGGGATATTTTGGAGTATGTTGTGTAGACTCAAAAGTAATGCCTTTTAAGTATCTAAAAAACTTCTAAATTTAAAAGCTTCAAATTCCGTGGCATCATCAAAAATATGAAATGATCGTTGAGAATACAATCTAAAACAAAAATAAACCACCTCTTTAGTAATAGAATGATGGTTGGGTATTGACTGAAGAATAACCTCATTCCTGTAAATAAAGTCCCAAAATCGGGACCAAAACAAAAACTCCTGATATCTTAAGATGTCAGGAGTTTTTTATGTCTTAATTTTAAAAAGTTGAATGGCAATGAAGAGTTAACAAGTCAACCCTGAGTAAGCCATCACAACAGGAAGACTAAAAGACTGGTGTCTTTTTTAAATTTATAAGACCTTCTGTACTGCCATTAAGTGGTCTTTTGGTTCGTAAATAACGATTCAGATTGTAGGCATCATAATTTGGCGCATCTTTATCAACACTACTTATTTTTACTCGGCCTGCAGAGTGAATGAACTCATTATTACCAATCCACATGCCCACATGAATAACACGCTCTGACGAAGAGGCGGTGGCCTTTTTACCAAAAAACAATAAATCCCCAGGAAGAAGGTTTTCAAAATTTTTATCGGTATCCACTTGTTCACCAGTATGGATTTGTTGTGAAGCGTCTCTAGGTAAAACAATCCCGTTTAAGAAATATATGGTTTTAGTAAAACCGCTACAATCCACTCCTTTTGTTGACGTGCCACCCCACAAATAAGGCAGGCCCATTAACTGTTTTGAAGTCGCCACTAAATTTTCTTGAGACGGATCTGTACGTGATAACCATGAATCATAAAGATCGGCCTCAGTTTTCTTGATAAATGCAATTCGTTGATCAGGATAAGCAACTTTATAAAAATCATTTTCTTCGTCCCGAAGTTCTAAAATCCCACCTGCCACGATATCTGATACCACTTGCGACTGAGCATCTGCCTCAGAATAACTATGCCCTTGCATGTTGGTGTATATCACCTTCGTTTTATTTTTCCAGCCTTCAAGTTCAGATGGCGTAATGGATTCGATACCTCCATCATCCACCCATGCCAAATACATGTCTGGGGTTTGGATCAATGACCAACTGCCTTCTTTTTTCAAAATTTCTACCGGTGTTCCTAAAGTAGCTTGCGTAGCCAATTCCGCTGAATGTTTAGGCTGACTTCTCAAATTAGCTACAGATATTGTCACCAAGCCCACAGTTTTATCTGCCAAATTAGATGCTGGCAAACGCTGAATACTATCTACATAATCAATTTCAGCATTTTTAAGGTTATTCTTCAATGTCGTAATTGCCTCTGGCAAATTGCTTTCACCCTTCAAAATATAGGTCTTCCCGTTCTTTTGTGCATTGACATCAAACAGGGCCACTCTTTTGTCTGGAGCATATT
>JBBSOJ010000215.1:0-5673 GCA_038259855.1 Flavobacteriales bacterium | reverse complement strand
GGAGAAGGAATTGTACAATTGGTGGAGGAAGGAAAAGCTACGGGCGAAGAAATGAGACAATTGCTCAAAGAATATTTAGAACCCATGATAGCTGCCAATGTAGACTATCTGGTTCTTGGCTGTACACATTACCCTTACCTTATGCCAATGCTGCTAGAATTGTTACCAAGACATGTGAAAATCATAGATTCAGGAGAAGCCGTAGCGCGTCAGACAAAATCTATATTAGAACAACAACACCTAACAAATCCACTTAAAACAAAACCTTCCAATTTGTTCTATTCTAATGGCGACATCAAGGTTATGCAACAAATTTTAGCCAACCAATTTACTGTAAAAAAATTGCATTTTTAGAAGCACATCGAATTCAATAGTCATAAAGATTATTGTTATATTATCTAAAAAGTTACGTACGGCCTAAATATTTTCCTTCGGATATAAAGTAGATAATAAATTGAAAACTAAAATAGTCATGTCATTAAAACGAGCTATAGGAATGGAGCTATCAAGATTATAAAAGACCTCATTTTTCTAAAAATAGGTTAAGAAGGGACGTCCTACATAAACAAACTGTTCTATAATTTTCAATCCTTGAACCAGCTCGAATATGTAACATAGTTCTCTGCAATGCGATTAATTTCTCCTGATATCAATTCTTTGCTTATGTCCTTTACTTTCTTTGCAGGGACACCTGCGTAAATACTGCCCGATGCCACAATAGTATTTTTTGTAACCACCGCGCCAGCTGCAATAATACTATTGCTTTTTATAATACAATCGTCCATAACTATGCTTCCCATACCTATGAGCACATTATCTTCAATGGTGCAGCCGTGAACAATAGCATTGTGCCCAATCGATACATTATTTCCGATGGTTGTCGGTGACTTGAGATACGTTGCATGAATCACCGCACCATCTTGGACATTGACCTTACTACCCATTTTGATGAAATGAACATCGCCACGGATGACCGCGTTAAACCAAACACTACAATCACTTCCCATAACCACATCACCAACAATAGTTGCATTTTCAGCGATGTAACAGGACTCTGGTATTTGAGGTTGTTTTCCTTTGACTGACTTAATTATAGGCATAGTGTAGATATTTTAAATTGTAGGATGGTAGTTGTGGTCCGTTTTGATGTGATGTTGTTCCTTATTTAAAGTACAATAACAATTCCGATTTGCGGGAGGCAGATACAGAAATCTCCTTTCCATTGCTCAAAATAACGCTTCCACCTTTCCCTTTTATATATTTTACAATTTCGTTGACATTCACCAAATACGACTTGTGCACTCTAGCAAAATTAGTGTCACTTAAGGCATCCTCAAAATACTTTAGAGTCTTACTCACCAATTTCTTCTTATTACTATTCAAATAGATCTCCGTGTAATTATCATCTGCTTTACAATATAGAATATCAGCGATGTTGATGACTTCAAAACCATCCAATTGCGGAATGGTGATCTTTCCGATAACCGTCGTTGTTTTGGGCAACAGTACCTGATTCTGTAAGGCCTCTTCTTTTGTAATGATATCAGTTACATAATCAACAGCCTTGATCAGTTCATCAATGGAAATTGGCTTCATTAAGTAGTAAGAAGCATGTGCATTCAAAGCTTCTACTGCATATTGATTGTACGCAGTCACGAAAATCGTTTCAAAATTGATTTCACCTACCTTATCCAAAAGATCAAAAGCAGTGCCGTATGGCATCTCAACATCTAGAAACACAACATCTAATCGGTTATTTCGAATCAACATCAAAGCTTCATCGATATTGGATGCCTCTCCCAAAACTTCAATATTCGGACAATATTTAGTGAGATAATTTCTTAAGATCTCTCTACTGATGTCTTCGTCCTCAACGATTATGGATGCTAATTTCATATCCTTAATTAATAAAATTGTTACTTATATCCTTTTATATCAATTATTTATAAAAATAGATCATCATCAATTTTAAGTACAAAATCGATTCCATTTAGTCCTTCTTTAAAGTGACAATTACTTTTGTGCCCGAATCTTCCTCATTGTTGTAATCGTCCACAATCACATCCACTTTATCTTTATACATATCGTTCAAAATGGCAACACGCCTGTCAATATTGCCCATGCCTTTCGAGTTTTGTTTTTTCTGATGATCTGTTTTTAATTCCTTCGATTTTTGTCGACCAATTCCATCATCAGCAATCATAATTTTAATTTCAGTATCACTGATCCTTGAGAAATGAACCGTTAACAGTCCTTTTTCAGCTTTGTACCGCAAACCGTGCCATACGGCATTTTCGATATAGGGTTGCAATAACATCGGCGGAATCTGAAAGTCATCAAGAGCAATGGTCTCGTCAACTTCAATGATATAATCAAACTTATCTTTAAATCGAAAATGCTCAAGCTTGGTATAGAGCTGCAATAATTCAATCTCTTTTTTGAGAGGAATGAAGTCTTCTTCGCTGTTTTCAAGAACAGAACGCATCAACGAGGAAAAATCAGAAAGATATTTATTGGCAGTTCGTTCATCATTGGAAGCGATAAAACTGTTGACAGAATTCAAGGCATTAAAAATAAAATGCGGATTCATCTGGCTCCTTAAAGATTTAAGCCCTAATAAATTATTTGCTAGTTTCTGCTGTTTGATAAATTTGTACATAAAATAGGCCGCAATTAAGAGCAACATCAATCCACCAATCAAGGAATAAATGATCAGTTCTTGACGTTTGTTTCGCTCCACGGTCAACTGATAGTTGCTTTGCGTCAGTTCGCGATCCGTTTCAAGACTTGTAATGCGGTTTTGTTTGATAGTAATATCTCTACTGAATCGTGCAGCTTGCGAAATTTCCTGTTCTTTTTTTATGTATAGTTCGTCAACAATTTCTGTGTAGTTTCTATACGTGGCAAGGGCTTTTTCGTATTCTCCAGTATTCTCGTAGACATCTGATAATTTTTTAGTGGCGTCTTTTTCAACAATTAAGTCCTCCTTTTTATTTGCTTCAATGATACTTTTTTCCAAATAGGGAATTGCCCTGGTATAGTCCCCTTTTAGAAAATAGGCACTTCCTATTTTATAATTCTGTTTTTGAGATGTCAAAGGGCTCTCATTGGTAATAATGGAATCTCTCTCAATAATCTCGACATCTACCAGTACTTCTTTTCGCAGTTGTATTTCAGTTTCATAACCTCTTTTACTGTTTTGAAAATCAGCTACCGTGACTTTTTCTTCCACAGCTCTTTTTTTGTTTTCTTTGGACGCTAAAGTCAGCGAATTATTAAAATAATCCTGTGCTTGTTCGATCCTTCCTGAAGCATTAAAAGTTTGGGCGATTTTTGAGTTTAAGTCCGTTATTTTTGATTCGAGTGTGCTTTTTTGAGCGATGTTAAGACCTTTTTTATAGGTTGCGATTGCCATTTCATACCCTTTCAAGCCAAGATGGGCATCACCTAAACCTTCGTACATTGTCGCTAATTGAAAATTCGAAAGTTCAGCTTTCTTTATGCTGTTATAAGTGTCTATACTTTTTTGGAAATTTTTGTTCAAGTCATAGGCTTTGGCGAGTTTTATTAGCGTCTCGTTAGTTGTATTATTCTGTAAACTGATGCGATAATTGGATACGGCAAGATCGTATTGTTTCCAATGCACGTAGACATCTGCCAAAAGCGCATATGCGACGGCATTTTGTGTGGAAGAATTTGTACTTGATAAAGCGTCGCCCAAAAACTGAATGCTCTTTTTAGCATCCTTCTTTACATATATGGATGCTGAGTCGATCATGGCGTCGAAAGACAGTGACCTATTCTTTTGGTTAGGTTTATCAGAATCTTGTTGTCGTTGTTGTGCTGGTGTTACCTCTACCGTAATTCTTTCCTTATCTTTAATAATGTAATAAACAGTTTCAAAATCTGTATGCCTTATGACCAGTTGGTCCCCCTTTCGAACTTTAATCGAAAAAGTACCATCAGAGTTTGTCAATGTGATTGCACCACCGATTGCTTCAATATTCACGTCTCCAATAGGTTTATAGGTATCGCTTTCTCTGACAGATCCTCTAACCAAAAATGAAGGTTCAATGTTAGGTGTTTGTCCCTGCTGCGCCATGAATTCCTGCAGCGGAAAGCAACAAATCAAAATAAGACTATAAATATTAAGAATTCGCATAGAAATTATCAAAGGAATCAAACATACATGTTTTATATGAGTAATGAAAACGCAGTAAAGATCAAACTATCATTATGTTAATTATAATAGTATATATGACTCTTTCTAATCTGCATAGTCATTCATATAAAAGTATCGTTTACTCAATGTGATTATGTAATTAAATTATTTAATCAAAAATGAAGATGGTCTTAAACTTCGTCTAGTAAATCAAGTATTCCGTCAAACTACTCGTATGAAGCCGTGAATAACAATAAAGCCTCCCTATTTGGAGGCCTTACTATAAACGCTAAAATTCTTAAGCTATAAAATTCTTATCAAGAGTATTAGTAAAAAGTTTTAATTCACGGCAGGACAATTACATTCATATTTCTCTTTTCTACAATTAAAATTAAAACCAAGGGTCAATTGATGAAAACCGCCATTATTAAACACTACAGAATTTGCTTGGTAGGAATATGTGTAGGCAAAGACAAACTGTTTGTAATCAACTCCAAAAAAAGGTGTGACATATTGCAGATTCTGGCTGCTTACGCTAGTGCCGTCTAAAAATTCAGCGCCGTCAAGACTTCGTCTGTAAGAAAGACCACCCCATAAAGTTCCAAAATCCATTTTTTTATAGACTTTACCATTGACATCAATCGAGGACTCTTTGGTACCATCTCTATAGAGAAACAAGACAGAAGGCTCATAGCTCCAATCACTGCCAAACTTGCTAAAGGTGTTACCTGCTGAAAATAAAAATGTTCTCAAATTATCAAATTTAAAAACACCGTTCGCATTGGAATTGATACCGTCGTTATTCAATACATTTTTTACAGTCGCGTGCGCATAAAAATTGATCAAATGATATGAAAATCCAAAATCGATATTGAAGTTGGTTGAACTCTGTTCCACACCCGCAATTATAGGATCAAAACCATCCGCTAAAAATGACGTTTCGTCCAATTTATATTGAATAACGCCACCACTCAATCCAAATGATAACATGTTCAAATCAATCTCATTTCTAGAAAACATCAAATGATGAGCGTAAGTTAAAGAAGCTCCCGTTTGAGAATGGAATCCATTTTTATCATTGAAAACAATTGCTCCAAGCGCAGAAGGTCCATCTCCGATTCTCCCATTGATGCTTAATGTCTGCAAAGCAGGCGCATCATCTTGATCAAACCATTGTTTTCGAGCAGTCAGCCTAACTTTTGCGCAATTTGCTACACCAGCCATAGAAGGATGGATCAAATAATAATTATCAGTTAAATAATCTGAATAAATAGGTAAGCCTTCTTGTGCTAATCCAATCTGGGTAAGTAATCCTGTAAATGCTATTAAACAAAACTTTTTTAATTTCATATCGATTTTTTTATCGTTTCAAAGTAAAATGCGCCGAGAACCGTTTCTGTTCTCCCGTTGTGGGCTCCAGGTACTCGACGGAGAACCAGTAGTCGCTGGTCGGCATGGGCGAGCCGTTGTACGTGCCGTTCCACCCCGCGCCCGAGGGGCTGATCTGCTTG
>JBBSOJ010000214.1:0-5713 GCA_038259855.1 Flavobacteriales bacterium | reverse complement strand
TTATGGAAGACGCGGTCGAGGTAAAAAATTTATTGAAGGAATGGTCGTCGCCATTGAGCCCATGATCAATTTGGGAACACACAAAGTGAAGCAATTGAAGGATGGTTGGACTATTGTGACTTTAGATGGTAAACCAAGTGCGCATTTTGAGCATGATGTTGCCATTTTAGATGGAAAACCTGAAATTCTTTCGACATTTGCCTACGTTTATGAGGCTTTGGGAATACAGTCAAATGAAGAAGACGAGTTTAGATCAAAAACTTTGATACTTTAATTTTTAAGACACGGATTTCACTGATTCCAAAGATTGATTAAACTATAATTAATATTATAAATTTCATGAACCAATTACTCTATAACGAAAACACTTATAAAGTTATAGGAATATGTATGGAAGTTCATCGAGAATTAGGTAAAGGATTCAACGAGGTGGTTTATGGTGATGCTTTGGAAATTGAATTCATCGACGGCAATATAAATTATTCAAGAGAAACCAAATATGCCATTAGTTATAAAGGAAACATTTTAAGGCATCAATATAAAGCAGATTTCATAATTGATGATAAAATAGTACTTGAAATTAAAGCGATAAGTTGTCTTACCAATTCACACATAAAACAGACCCTCAATTATCTCGCTGTTTCAAAATTAAAAGTTGGATTGCTGATTAATTTCGGTGAGGACAGTTTAAAATATAAGCGAGTAATTCTTTAAAGATTTTCTAAAATATATTTAATGCTCATCCAAAAACTTTTTAAATCTATTTACTTAAGAATCCGTGAAAATCCGTGAAATCCGTGTCAAAAAAAATTTTCAAGTTTATTCTAAACACCATTCCGAGACCAGCACTGATAAGCTTGAGTTATGTTGCCAGACCTATATTGGAAGTTCTATTAAAAGGTGATGACTATACAGATCCGATTGATGGGAAACAATTTAAACGATTTTTACCTTACGGTTACGGCACCCAGAGAAACAATGTGCTATCACCTTCGACCTTGTCTTTAGAACGTCATCGGCTACTTTGGCTATATCTTCAAAACGAAACGGATTTTTTCTCGGCCCCAAAAAAGGTACTTCATTTTGCACCTGAACAAGCCTTTTACAAACGCTTCAGGAAGTTAAAAAATTTAGAGTATATCACTACAGATTTAAATTCCCCATTGGCAGATGTGAAAGCGGATATATGTGATCTTCCATTTAAAAATGAAGAATTTGACATCATCTTGTGCAATCATGTTTTGGAACATATTCCTGATGACACAAAAGCGATGAAAGAACTTTATCGTGTGATGAAGCCCGGAGGCATGGGGATTTTTCAAATTCCACAGGATCTAAAGCGAGAAGTGACCTTTGAAGATAACGCTATCACGGACCGAAAAGAACGCGCTGACATCTTCGGACAATATGACCACGTTCGTATTTATGGTTATGATTATTTTGACAAACTTCGACGTATGGGCTTTAAGGTTGAAGAGATCGATTACACTTCAACTATGTCCGATTCTGATATTATAAAGTTTTGTCTGGCCAAAGGTGAAATTATTCCGGTAGTCAGAAAATAATGGCTCTCAATTAATCTTCTGGAAAGCCATTCAATGACAAAGTTTCCAATTCATTATTTTCATTTTCGAATATAAAAAATACCTTTAACTCTGGATGGCTTTCTAAAAATAATTGTACTTTTTCAATACCCATTGCTTTAAAAGCAGTGGCATAACCGTCTGCCGTCATACAATTTTCAGCGATCACTGAAATGCTCAATAGATTGGTTTTGCTAGGATATCCCGATTTGGTATCGATGATATGAGAGTAGCGATTACCAGCGTCATCTATTTTAAATTTACGATAGGTCCCAGAAGTGGCCATCGATTCATCTTTCATTCGGATTGCTTTCATGATGGATTGGGTACCATCAAAAAGGGGTAACTCTACTCCTACTTTCCAAGACTGCTGTTTTTCTTGATTGATCCCTTTACATCGAATTTCGCCACCAATCTCAACTATATAATTGTCAATATTTTTACGTTCTAGGAATTCTGCAATGACATCCACTCCATAGCCTTTTGCAATGGCATTAAAATCTATAAAGGCGTTGTTTTTTTTGAGTATCTCATTACTTCGAAGTCCTATTCGGTTAAAGCCGACCGAGTGCATTAAACTGTCTATTTTTAAGCTGTCCAACCCAATTATTCTACCTTCCGGTCCAAAATCCCATGCATTGACCATGACGCCAATCGTTGGGTCAAAAGCGCCTTCTGTTAATCTATATATTTCTTTAGATTTTTCAAAGACAGTTACAAAATGCTCATCAACCTTAACAATCTCATCTCGGTTTATTTTTGAAATATCGGAATCCGTTTGGTACGTTGACATTGAGTTATTGATGATAGTAAATAGACTATCAAATTCCTTTTGGAAGTTTTGATCACGATCGCTATAATATTGTACGGCATAACTCGTACCAAAAACCTGCCCTGTTAGCTTAATGTTTTTGGGTTCTTGTTCGCAGGAGAATAGCGAGCTTAAAATAATCAATACTAAAAATAATCGCCTCTCAATTACACCCCACCTGAACGTCTTACTTAAGGAAAAAATAGGATCGATTGGTTTTTTGTTTAGTGCTCTCAACGTGATGTTCTTAATTTAAATTAGTTTCAATGACTTGTAGACCATTATATTCCATCAAATAATCTTCATTTAGGAAAATAGGCAAACTTTCACCGTTAGGATTTCCCAATCCGACCCCTGCGTACAGCACTTTAGCATCCTGCTTTAAAGCATGTTTTTTAAAACTTTCCATCCAAATGATATCGTAATTATTAGGATTTTCCGGAAGAATGACTGTTTTTACAATGACGAAAAAATACTGCTTATTTTTATCCATACACACAAACTGCGGATGCTTTTTCAGTTTGCTGTTAATAGCAATAAATTCAAACCCACGCTTCTCTAAATCTTTTCCAACCTCGTTCATCGCTAGGTTGTGCAGTTCTTGATCTGTTAATGCTTTACTCATAGTACAAAGATATAACGTTGTGCACAAATCTTGATAAAAAATCAGTGTAGAAATGTATGGTGGACGAGTGAATAAATCAAGCTATCCTATATTCTCAAATTGAATAATAGGGTCCTGTATTTAATATAGTAACCTGAAATGGTATGCTTGTGTCTTAACATCTGAAGAAAAGACCCAGACGCTTGTTGGTAATTATATTGAATCTTCAAAAAAGAGTCATCTACTTAAATGACCATATCGTCTTTTCAGAAATAAGATGACATAAGGTTATTCGTATGATTTTAGGATATTTATAATACAATAAAATATTTTTTTGGTATATTAGAAATAAAAAATTGCACTATGTCACAAAGATTAGAAAAAGCAATTGAAAAGCTATATGTAGCCTTTCATAATAACCAGCTGCATCCTGAATGTTGTCAGCAGTGCGCTGTTGGGAATATTTTAGACAATAAGGACAGTTGGAAACATTTGAGTGACCATCACGGTTCACTTCATTTGAATTACGTAGGTCTTGTAAATCAAAACTTCGGAAAGCGATTTAACGGTTACACACCACTGGAATTACTTCAAATAGAAGCCAGATTTTTAAAGGGATGCGGTTATTCTCTTCCATTACATCACAAAGGAATCAAGCCGAAAAACCCACGAGATAAGGACGTTTTATTTAATGGTCTTACAGAATCCATTCAATTTTTATGTCAATTGGATGGCGTAACGAATGTCATGGATTATTCCAAATTGTTTGAAGTTGAAAACGAACAACCTCGATATGCATTGCATTTGAATTCATAAAAAAAGTCCAGCAATTTGATTTGCTGGACTTTTTTTTGTGCTCTTAAATACAACTTCGATTAACCACCGAAATCATCAAATCTGATGTGCTCATCAGGGATTCCGTAATCTTCTCCCATCTTTTGAACCGCTTGGTTCATCAACGGTGGACCACAGAAATACAATTCGATATCTTCTGGTGCTTCGTGGAATTTTAAATAATTATCAATCACACAATTGTGAATAAACCCAACGAAACCATCGCCTGGTGCATCAATATCTTCTTTTACTTTCCAATTGTCTTCTTCCATTGGTTCTGAAAGCGCCAAGTAAAACTTGAAATTAGGGAAGTCTTTTTCCAATTTATGGAAATGATCCAGATAAAACAATTCACGTTTAGATCGGCCACCATACCAATAGGTTACTTTACGACCTGTTTCCAACGTTCTGAATAGATGATATAAGTGTGAACGCATTGGGGCCATACCTGCACCACCACCAACGTACAACATTTCTGATTCAGACTCATTGATGAAAAACTCACCATAAGGACCTGAAATAACCACTTTATCTCCTTTTTTCTGATTGAAGATGTAAGAAGAAGCGATTCCTGGATTCACAGTCATCCAATCTCCTTTTGCTCTATCGAAAGGTGGTGTAGCAATACGAACGTTCAACATAATTTCACGTCCCCCTGCAGGATAAGATGCCATAGAATATGCTCTCTCAACAGTTTCATTATTTTTCATGACCAATGGCCATAATTTGAATTTATCCCACTCTGCTTGAAATTTGTCTGGCGTTTCGTGTTCTTCTGGGTGCGCTGTGATATCCATGTCTTCAAACTTAATTTCACACGGTGGAATCTCAATTTGAATATAGCCCCCAGCCTTATAACCCATATCTTCAGGAATTTCAACAACGAATTCCTTAATGAACGAGGCTACATTGTAATTTCTAACGACAACAGCATCCCATTTCTTGATCCCAAAAACCTCTTCAGGAATGGTAATCTCCATATCTTGCTTCACTTTTACTTGACAAGACAATCGTGCACCATGTTTCAATTCACTTCTGGAGAAATGAGGTGTTTCCGTAGGAAGTGCTTCACCCCCACCAGACAAAACATGACACTCACATTGAATGCAAGTACCTCCACCACCACAAGCGGATGGTAAAAATATCTTTTGAGCTCCCAAGGTGGTCAATAAGCTTCCACCGGAAGATACTTCGATCGTTTTTTCACCATTGATCGTAATCCTTACGGGACCTGATGGTGACAATTTCTGTTTTACAAACAATAACAGCGTTACTAATAATAAAGTGATTATCAAAAATGCTGCAACTGTTGCAATAACGGTTCCTAATGTTCCTGCTGCTAGTAAAATCATATTATTGGTTTTCTTTTAATGCGTTATCACTACTTTCGGCGGTCTTATCAATAAGCGCTTTAGAGTCTGTTTCATTAATCTGCAATTGAGAAATTTCTTTGGCACCTTCCTGTACAGTTGTTCCCTTTGGAATTTCTGGCTCATCGCCCCCTGTTAACATACCACCGAAACTCATAAATCCAATCGCCATCAATCCTGTAATGATGAATGTTATTCCCAAACCTCTCAAGGCTGGAGGCACATTGGAGTATCTAATTTTCTCACGAATGGCTGCAATGGCTAAAATTGCCAAAAACCAACCAATTCCCGAACCGATACCATAGTTTAAAGCCAAGCCCAATGTAGCAATCTCTCGCGACTGCATAAACAATGAACCTCCTAAAATGGCACAGTTCACAGCAATTAACGGTAAGAAAATACCTAGTGAATTATATAACGAAGGTGAAAATTTCTCAACGATGATTTCTACTAATTGCACCATGGTCGCAATAGTGGCGATGAACATGATGAATGATAAGAAACTCAAATC
>JBBSOJ010000213.1:0-5755 GCA_038259855.1 Flavobacteriales bacterium | reverse complement strand
TTGATTTCCAATTGACGATTGCTCTCCGGAGTTTCATCGGTACATAAAATCAACGATAAACGGTCACAGAACCGTAAAAACTCATAGTAAGATCTGGCTTGGTGTTCTGTGATTTTATAATGTTTTAATAGCCTTGCGCGTTCCTGTTCTTCAGCTTTGAAAAAAGCGGTAATTTTTTTGCTGTGATCTTTCATATGATCATAGATGAATTCATTGTGAAACGAAATAAGTAATTTTACCCATGACGACTTATGTTCAGCAGAGGTTAATACACGTCGCATTCGCTTTAAAACATCCTCAACGGTATAAGTTTCTTCAGTAAAGTCTAACGGAACGCCGATTTTTGATAGATAGTCTTTTTCTTTAAAATCCAATTGGCGGTCATCATGTTCGCAAACGGCAATCAGCGTTTCAAACCAATGGATAGGTCTATGGACTTCCGCAATCTCGTTGGCAATTTTTCCAGCCAGCAGTCCATGTGCCTCGTGCAAGATAATGTGGATACCTAATAAAGATTTATTTACAATCATGATTTAAATGAGCTATAGATCTATGTTGATTCAATTTATAATATAAAATATCTTGTAGATTTTCAATTTAGTTGACCATGTCAATTTTTTACACTGCATCTATCGTCTTATGTAAAAATTACCTTTTGGCATCAGGCGACAACATAAAGTCACTCTTAATATTTTCTTTTGGAACATCGTTCATAAATGAATTGACTGAATCATTTCCATTGCCACCAAAACTTGCCAAAATTGTTCCGCTACTGCCGTCATTTGTTTCAATGACATATAATAATGAGATGTCCGACGGATCACTCATGCCCTCATATCTATGCTCTTTTAAGACAGTGATGTCCCTGGGTATATAAGTGTGTTTTGTGACCAAATTTTCCAATTTAGAATTTACGATTCTATATGGATCTGTAAATCCCGCGGCTTCGTAGTGGCGTAGATAGTCTATTTCGTGTTTTGCAAAATCATTGTCCACACATGTAGGGTTTAATTAGTAAAATTTATTAAAAGATTATAAAGGTTGCAATTTCTATCATAGAACTATAACACAATCCGAATTTTGAATACCACAAAAAACATTTTACCAATTAGTATCATCAGCAGAGG
Organism: Flavobacteriales bacterium; assembly: GCA_038259855.1. Lineage (GTDB taxonomy): Bacteria > Bacteroidota > Bacteroidia > Flavobacteriales > Flavobacteriaceae > JBPOFM01. The sequence goes on along the minus strand of JBBSOJ010000213.1, from coordinate 4,628 downwards.
TTTACAAATGATTATGGATAGTGTTTAGATTAAGGCCTAATGAGTCAAATCCTTTAAACCCTACGTTTTATATTTGCAAGTAATTAAAAATCAAATTTTTAAACATAATTGGTTAGGTTGCGTTACTCAAAAGGTTCAATGTTGAAACAATGGATTTTTGATAGGTATTTAAATTTTAACCCAAAATAGACCAATCAAAATACAACAATAATTCAAACGAAAAGAAAATGAAAAAAAAGAACATATTAATCACGGGTGCAGGTTCTGGACTAGGTAAAGGAACGGCGATCGGCTTGGCGAAGGAAGGGCATACCGTTATAGCGGGAATACATACTTGGGAACAAATGTCTAGATTCATAGAGGAATATAAGGATGAAACCTATTATAAAAACCTTGAGTTGATCAAGCTTGACATCCGTAATGAATTTGATTGCGAAAAAGCTTGGCAATTCGATATCGACATTTTAGTGAATAATGCAGGCATCGGTTACACAGGCCCATTGGCGGAGATCCCTGTAGATTATTTAAGAAACGTTATGGAAACCAACACTTTTGGTACCCTTGAATTTAGCCAACCATTCATCCGAAAAATGGTTGATAAAAAAGAAGGAAAAATCATATTCTTATCATCGATTGCAGGATTGATGACCAATCCATTCTTGGGACCATACAATGCATCAAAACATGCTTTGGAAGCCATTGCACAATGTTTGCGGGACGAATTAAAACCGTTTGGTGTCACCGTTGCAACCATAAACCCTGGGCCTTACGAAACAGGTTTCAATGATAGAATGTACGACAGCTACAAACAATGGTATGACGATGATTTTAATTTCACTCCAAAAAAGGACATTGAGAACGCCGCAAAAAACATGGCGAAAAATCAGTTTGACCCACAAGAGATGATAGATAAGATGGTAGAAATCATTCCTCAAGAAAAGCATGCTTTCAGAACTGTGTATCCAGATAAAATGGTCGAAATGTGCCAAGACTATCAAGAACGTCAATACACTATAAAAACCGATACCATTGATAAGTCAAAGAAATAAGGCTTTAATTTATAAAATATTATCAAAATGAAATGTAGAAACATGCTCCATCGTAGCTCGTGTTTTTATACCAAACAACTAATAACAATAAACTCTAAAACTCAAAAATTATGTCATTAACAACAGTTATCTTAAACATCTTACTACCACCATTAGCCGTATTTTTAAAGCATGGTTTGGGAACCACATTTTTAATCAGTATTGTCTTAACCATTATTGGATGGATCCCTGGTGTCATTCATGCGTTTATAGTGAATGATTAGTAAATACGATTTTAATAGTAAAATAGAAGCCCTGAATTAATCATTAGTTCGGGGCTTCTTCATTATAAAAGCGTTAACATTCAAGCCCTATTTAACTTTGGATAATTCAAATGACCAGCGGATTTGAATTTGATTTTTTTAGTACTGGAAGTAAACTGACTATTGGAAGTTGAATAGAGTAGGTACCTGTATAAGAAGGACACATCACACAATCATCAAAATAATATTCGATGTAAGTGTCATTGATAACAAAGTTATTTTTGGCATCAAAAAATTCATAAGAAGGTATTTGCCAACAGTCATAATAAAGGTTTCCTTTTTGTATTTGTTCGTTTATTTTGTTGTTGATGATGGCCAACAATTCATCCTCTGACCCTTGGATAAAGAAATCTTCATAATTCATAAAAACACCTTTGTTCAAATCAAAATTGAAGCATTCAAACGTATAACTTGGATGCAAAGCCCCAGAATAAAAGTTTTCTTTGTAAAAAAGCACACTTACATGTTGGTCATTGACATTGTAAATTTTATAATCAATAAAACGTTCTTCTCTAAATTTTGAAGCAGTGATACTATCGCATAACGATTTGTTCTCTTTTATATCTGCAATGGTTTTGGCAACATTCACATAATAATCATTCATAAAATCATTAAAATTTCTATGCGTAGGTTTAAGTGATTCATTCAGCAACGGATATTTAAAATTGATGTTGTAATCTTTATGGTTTACAACGTATTTTTTATCAATGATCAAATTTTTGAGTTCATCCCGTTCATCCTTTTTTTCTATCAATTCCTTTTGTTTAATTTCAATGGAAATGGATCTGTCCAAAGTGTTGAAGTCAGAATTCTTAACGGACAACGAATCTCCGATCGATCCTTTGTTGTCTTCAGTTTGCTGGAAGTCTTCGATGTCTTTCTGACGATTATCATCTTTACAACTAAAAAGAATAAAGACGACCAATAGAATGCTTAAATATTTCATATAGATATTTTAAATTTAGTTCTTTCTCATTTTACCTGTCGTCTCTTCAATTTTTATACTGAATACAGACGGGATCTCATCATTGTACATTTTGCTAGAAAACTCGCTTATAAAATCTGCTTTTTTGTGTTCCTGTTTTAAAATAATATCCTTGATCCCCAGAGAGAATTTATGCAAACAGGCTTTTGCATCACTCCCAAAATGCTCTTCAAAAGCGCCATGGACCATGACCGATTTCCAATCATTAATAGAATGAACATCTCCTACCTGCAATGAAACGGCGTTGTTTTTTCGCATGGCGCTCATTTTATGACCTTCTCCGGAATAGCATATGATTTGATTGTTTTCCTTATCAAAAAAATAGGTAATGGGTACGACAAACGGGCTGTTTTGGTGAATATAACCTAAATGTCCGATGTAATTGTTTTCTAAAATGAATTCGATTTTGTTGCCTTCTAAATTTATAAACATGGTGTTGTGATTTTGATGGTTCTTATGGGTCTATCTTTTCTGTTTTTTGTGTGCTGGTAACGTAATAAAACCAAATAATGTATATAGAGGACAAAAGCTCACAAAACTCGTGATTACAAACACGCTTGCAAGAAGTAATAGAATGATACCTAAAGTCCCAGAAATGACATTGGAGGTAAAAAGAATAACGATAATTGCAGCGATCGTGAACCTGATAATTCTATCTGCTTTTCCCATATTTGCTTTCATGATACATGATTTTTGATAAAATTAACCTCAAACGGTGGATGTGGCAATGATAAATATCATATTAGAAAAAAGGAACGGATAAGTTCTGCATATTTACTCCAACAATAGCATAAAGGCTCCTTTAACCAAAATCTGCTTGTCAATAAAATCTGAAGTGTTCATTATTTCTACATAGTCTTCTGTTTGCTGTCCTATTTCTAATTTTACTTTTTCAAATAAATAGTTGTCTGTTTTTGTGTTTAACACCAAAGCAAAATAAATGTCTTCAATTTCTACCATCGCCTCTTTTGGCAGGGCAAGGCTGGTTTCGGAATTTGTAATGATGTCTGCTTCTACAAACATGCCTACAATAAAATTGGCTTCTTTTTCATTGAGAATGTGAGCGTGTACCTTTACCGTCCTATTATTTCCATCGATGGTGGTACCTACTAAATGCACTTCGGCTTCAAACGTTTTGTCAGAAGCTTCAGGGATTCTAAATTCAATTTTCTGACCCTTTTCAATATTCAAAATATCTTTTTCAAAAACAGATATTTCGATATGAATGTGCTCCGTATCTACAATTTCCAAAATAACATCAGCAGGTGAGACATACGTGCCATTACTGACATTTACTTTTGTTATAAAGCCTTCAATGGGTGCATATAAATTTATTTTTGAAGTGATTTGACCTTGCTCTACAGATGCAGGATTAATGTTCATCATATTCAGCTTTTTACGTAATCCATTATATTGTGCCACACTACTTTTATAAGTGCTTTCTGCTTTTAAAAAGTTTCTTTGCGATGTGATATTTTCCTTAAAAAGTGTTTCTTGTCTTTCAAATTCCGATTTTAGATAGTTCAATTGTTCTGAAACCTCTAAATAATTTTGCTGTATCTCAACAAATTCAGGATTCTCGAGTGTTACCAACAGTTGGCCTTTCTTTACTTTATCTCCTATCAGTAGTGGCGTTTTGGTGATATAGCCACCCATAAAAGTACTCACATTGGATTTGTTCTCTGGTGGTACATCAATCATTCCATTCGTCTTCACGGTACGATTAAATTGGTGCTCTACTAGTTTTCCTAATTGCATCTTTTCACCATCAAATTGCGATGAGGTAACCATGATTTCATTGCTTTCAATTTTGGCTGATTCTTGTGTCTCGACGTTTTTGTCGGAATTGCCACAATCCACTAAAACGAGCGAAAATAGTACGATATATAAATATTTCATTTGTATTGAATTTATAAGATTAAATAGTTGATTGCGATGATGGTTTGATTGTAATTATTAAGATTTTCGAGATGTGTCAATTCAATATCCTTTGCAGTCTCCATGCTTTGTATGTATTGAAAAAAATCAATTTCACCTTCCTTAAAAGTGCGTTCAGCAGTTTTTATGATTTCTTCGGACAGTTTTTTTCCTTGGGTTTCATAATATGATATAGCCTCGTCGTGCTGTTGAAGCTTTGCCAATAAAGCGTTTCGTTCTGAAATCAATTTCAGTTTATAATCTTGTTTTTGTTCAACCACAATGTCTTGAGCGATTTTTGAAGCCTTTAGTTTAGAAGTATTCCCACTAAATAACAAAGGGATTTTTAGACCGAACTGATACCCTTGTATATTG
>JBBSOJ010000212.1:0-5793 GCA_038259855.1 Flavobacteriales bacterium | reverse complement strand
CGTTTTATATTTTTTATAGGATTGTTTGAGCATTACGCTCTATATAAATCTTCTTTAAAATGTTACAGAGAACTTATAGTGAAGCAATTGAACTTGTTCACTGATCCTCTAATTTTTGACCACAACAAGTACGCTAAAATAATTCAGAATTCAAAGATTTTAATAGTACGCTTCAAAATATTTCTGCTGTACAAAACGGCTCTATGAATAGTGTTCCCACAAGACCTATAAAAGACTTTAAGAAAAATGATTTAGCACTATTGGCAACGGAAGTATATTTAAAAGGAAAAGCCAGTGGCTAACAAAGTAAATATGCCATTGCCAGGTCTGTGACCAGATTTAACGACTCAAATCATCTTTGATCGCCATGGATCTAAAGTCTCAACCTTCAAAACATATGGTAATAAAAACTAATTATTCGCTTTTATAGAGATCAGGTGTTACGGAGATTTCAGTCGCAAATGCACCGTTGCTATCGTAATATTTATAGTCCATGGTAATTTTATGATCGCGGTAGATCTTCAATTCAGGACTGTTCTTAACGTTGTCGATGATATTTGGCCGGATGTATTTGTTGACCGTGTCCAAGTTGACCTCCGATTTTTCCAACCCAATCAATGTATAATAATAGATGAAGTTGGTTTTTCCTATGGAGGAGACGCTATCTAATCTCGTAAATTGGTCAATTTCCATTGGAGTTTGCTTATTGAGTTCTAGAGCTGCGTTTTTCAATTGGGAATCGATATCATCGCTAGAGACTACTACTTGATAAACAAAATAAGCACTTATGGCTGAAATAATTCCGACGATAATGGCCAGTGTTTTTCCCTGTTTTGTAGTCTGATGTTGTTCTTTCATATGCGTTTATACTAATCGCTGTTTTTAGTCTTTTTTCACTACTGTGGAATGGAGCATTTCTAATTTCCATCCATTTTCTGTCATAATTGCGGTCGCACTTTCCAACCAATGTGCTGTGCTGATGACGTTACTATCAATCGTAAATATTGCTTTATTTTTATAGGCGATCCAAGCCATGCCATTCGCGACCTTAATTTCAATAAACTCAATCGAATTCACTCGATTCGGAATTGGCGTGCTGCGTTTCGCTTTGTCTAAATAATCAGCAATGCCCTCATTATGCCATACGTCTCCATGTTCTAAAAGTATGAAATCCTTTGTATAGTACGTATCGATGCTATTGGAATCTAATGCAGACCATATGTCGTCAAACGATTTTATGATCAATTCTTTTAAGAGTGCTTTGTCCGTGTCAATTGAATCCTGACCATATGATACGGATGTCAAACATAGCATTAATATTAGGACATAGAGTTTCTTCATTTTGTTCTAAATTTGATTGTCATTTTTTTTAATTAAGAAAGGCTAAAAGTTCATAAGTACCCTGAATTTTAGAGGAGAATTTTAGAACCTATTAATGCATTTAATATGACAATTCCAATAATGGCGAATCAGCGGCTAATCTGCTGTATCTCGTTTTTTCTCCACTATCGACACGTTCAACAACCAACATCGTTTTATTTAATTTCTTAATTTTAAAAAACGGTTTTTCACTTGTGCCTAAATATATAAAATTGTCTTTAATTTCAATAGTAGATACGAGTTTCAAACCAAACGTTTTTTGGGTTAAGCGGTGATCTTTGAATGTTAGGAAAAAATTCATTGAGCCCGTTTTTTCGTATTCCTTTTGCACATCAATAAGTATCGTATCTCCGTTTTCAGTCTCATCCGTTAGCGTTGTAATGTGAGGTTTAGGAGCAGTTACATCTGTAAAATGCCATACACCTTGCAACAGATCAATTTGTTTATTCTGACCGTAGGACATAGAAACGATGGCTATTACTAACAATGCCATACTAAAAATCTGTTTTCTCATGTGATGTGTTCTTTAGCAGTCTTTTATATCATCTCAAAAGACATGGTTGTTACTATTGACCAATATACTTCTTTAAATCAAATGGCACATAGAGGCCAATTGAGATCAATATCTGCACTTCGGTTTAAACTTACTACAAGTAAGATAAAATAAAAGAGAATTCAACTATGGCGATTCAACTATGGATTGTCCTAGATTTAAGAAGCGTCGGAATCACGATCATTCTTTTTGTTTCGCTTCCAAAGTAGATAGAAAATCAATAACAATATCGGTAGGATGATGTACATGATCAAATCAAACGGATCTGTAATATCGATCGGGTTGTTATCATCTGGATTTCGAGAACCCATTGGCAATTGTAAAAAATAGAATATCTGTAACATCATATCTTGTCTTATAAGTTTTAAATCAGGTTTATGTATTATAAAATTAAAAAAGCACGCTTGCAACTCATGTCGGTTCCATCCAAAATCTACACTTCACGTCTTAAAACCTCTAAAGGTGAACTTCCCAAAACGGTTCGTATATTACTCAATCCGATAAGAATTACCAACAGTGTAATGCCCGGTAAAAACACCAAAAACGGAATCAGCGATGGTACAAAAGGTTCTTTGAATACCAAAAGCGCCAAACATAAGCTACTGACCAATGCCAATATAATGCCCACCAAACTGCCGAGCAATCCTAAAAAGACATATTCAAACGCGGAGATCTGTAAAATTTGAGCGTTCTTGGCGCCCAAAGTTCGAAGCAACACACTTTCTTTGATGCGTTGGTATTTGCTGGTACGTACCGAGCCAATCAAAACAATGATACCCGTGAGAATACTAAAGAACGCCATAAAATTTATGACCCAGGCGACTTTATCCAAAATATCCTCTACCACCGTGTACACCTGTCGTAAATCAAGAATCGTCACATTTGGGAATTCAGCCACCAGACTGCGCTGCAATCCTGCGGAACTAGCTTCATCTGGGACCTTGGTCGTCAGTACACTAAATTGCGGTGCTTGCTCCAACACACCTTTAGGGAATACGATGGTAAAGTTGAGTTGCAATTGTGCCCAATCAACCTTACGAATGCTGCCAACTTTAGTGTCCATCAATACGCCTTGCACATTAAAAACAATAGGATCTCCTACGCCCACTTTAGCATCTTCCGCCAAGTTATCAGAAATGGAAATCACCACAGGGTCGCCAGCCTTCAATTGTGGCGTCCATTCACCTTCCATTATTTCTTCAGACGCTGTTAGCGAATCGCGATACGTCGTCCTAAACTCATGATTGAGAATCCAGCCCCTTACCTGCCGCGTTGTATCTTGACGTAATTCATTGACCGGTATTCCTTTAATGCTATGCATCCGCATCGTCACTAATGGAATATTATTGATAACAGACAGATTGTTATTTTGAATGTTTTTTGCTACGGCATCTCTTTGCTCTTGTTGAACGTCCAAGATTATAATGTTGGCATTTTCGGCCGTTTGACCGACGGCTGTTTTTGATAAAAGAATGTCCTTTGTAAAATATAAGGTACTGATCAAGAAAGTACCCAATCCGATGGCGACGACCAACACAACAGTTTGATTATTCGGTCGGAATAGATTAAGTAAACTCTGACGTGCTGTATAGCCCCACGACTTCGGAAAGAACCGTCGGACGGCTTTTATAAATCCCAAAGCGACGGCTGCAAGGATGGCAAAGGTGACGATCGTGCCACCAACAAATGCTAAGGCATACACCGCATCTTGGATTAACCAAAATGAGAATAAAAACAAAAACAACACAATGGTGGCATACACCGCTATCCGAACGCTTTTGGGCTCATTCCCTGCTTCATTATCCACCCGCAAAACTTCCAATGGCGATACATACCAGGTCCGCAATAAAGGCAGGAGCGCAAACAACACCGACATGAACAAACCAAGAAACACACCAATCACAATCGGCGTGGCTGTGATGGAGATTTCCAATGCAAATGGTAAAAATTCTTTTAAGAGATATGGAAATATCTGTTGCAGACCCACACCGATCGAAGATCCGATAAGTCCGCCGACAATCCCAATGCCCGCAATTTGAATAAGAAATATTAAAAAGCTTTGCAGTCGTGAGGCGCCCATACATTTTAAAACTGCGACCGCGGGCACCTTTTCTTTGATATAGATATGCACCGAACTGGCAATCCCAATACAGCCCAATAATAAGGCGATAAATGCCGCCAAATTGAGAAATTTCCCAACATTATCATACCGTCGGCCCAAGCGTTCGGTTGTGCTGGTATGTGTGTCTAAATCCGCATTTTCAAGGTCGAGTTGTGTCGCCAGCTTATCTTCTAAATGCTTCAAGTTAACGGTATCTGACACCTTATAAAAATATTGATATTCTTTCCTACTCCCGAATTGCAGCAGTTCGGTGCTCTCAACAAACCGATATGGAATCACCACAGGTGGTGCCACAGACGCGGACATGGCCGAACTTCCCGGTATGGATTTTAAGGCGCCAGCAATGGGCAAGGTCAATTCCCCGATTTTGATGGAATCACCAGGTTTTACTTTAAATTGAAGCATTAACGTCGCATCCACCAAGGCGCCGCCCGACGATTGATAGATTTCTGATACCTGCGATGGTTCTGTTTCCATCGTGCCATAAAAAGGAAAATCGCCTTCCAATCCTCGAACTTCCACCAACTTGGTACCGCCATTTTTTGGAAAGACCACCATGGAAACGAAGTTCACTTCCGTGGCATCAGGTTGTAGCGAATCGATGATGGTGAGGGCACGGTCGGTCGGTTCTTGACGCGAGTCGATGATGAAGTCGGCACCCATCAAGGCTTTCGATTGCAGTTGTATGTTATCTTTTAAATTAGTGCTGAACAATTGGATGGAGACCACCGCCGCAATGCCCAAAATAATCGAAGCCATAAATAAGAGCAAACGAACTTTACCAGCCTTCGCATCGCGCCAAGCCATTTTAAAAATCCAACCTAGTTGTAACTTATGAGTCGTGTTCTCTTTCAAAGCGCAGCGGTCATTTCGTTAGAGACGATCGTTCCGCCTTTGAGTCTTAAAATCTGTTGAGTTCGGTTGGCCAGTTCCAAATCATGGGAAATAATGACCAATGTGGTGCCATTTTCTTTATTCAAATCAAACAGTAATTGAATGACTTTCTCTCCCGTCTCTTCATCAAGATTCCCTGTAGGCTCATCAGCAAACAAAATGGAAGGCGCATTGGCAAAGGCACGAGCCAATGCTACACGTTGCTGCTCACCTCCGGATAATTGTGACGGATAATGATGCATCCGATTACCGAGTCCGACTTTTTCCAACAAGGTTTTACTCTTTTGTACAGCATTTTTATCCCCCTGCAATTCCAGCGGTACGCTAACATTTTCCAGCGCGGTCAAGGTTGGTAACAATTGAAAATTCTGAAAAATAAAACCGACTTCCTTGTTTCGCAATTGGGCACGTTGGTCTTCATTTAAGCCACTCAAATCCTGTCCGCATAATTCAACCGAACCAGCATTAGGTTCATCCAAGCCGGCGCAAATCCCCAGCAAGGTAGTTTTCCCACTTCCTGATGGCCCAATAATGGCGAAGGTTTGGCCTTGCTCCACCTCAAACGAGATATCGCGTAAGACCGTTAATTGTTTGTTACCACTAGTATAAGTCTTTTCCAGACCGGAAATCTTTAATATCTTTGGCATGTAAATTTCAAAATTAAATGACGATCATGTATAAGCCTCAAAATACACAATTGCAATCATATCCCCCACTTTCAAGGACTTCTAAACTCATAAAGTTTTGTTATTTTATGAGCGTGTTGCTTTTCATTTCTTGTGGTGAAAGCAAAAGTGATGCATCGACGGAAACTTCTACTGCCATAGAGCAGTCTGAAACTGAT
>JBBSOJ010000211.1:0-5837 GCA_038259855.1 Flavobacteriales bacterium | reverse complement strand
GGAAGTTCTGAATTCCAAATTCCAAACACTTTTCCATCTAAGACTTCATTAAAGTACATTTTCTTCTGATGCTTTGATCCAAAATTGGTAATGAGTGTCATAGCGTTGACGTGACCCTCGAAAATTCTCCCTAATGAGAGATCATGGCTACCAACATGACGAAGTAAATCCAATAACTGAATATTATACGATGTATTTCCCCAACCCCAACCGCTATGTTCTTGGGGTATATTGGCGGTCAAGAAACCATGATCTCTCAATCGGTGTAATCCTTCTGTTGGGAATTCTTCACTGTTGCGCACATATCCGTCAGTAAAGATTTTCAAATAATTATCTTTGACTTTTTTCGACTCGTTGGGACTATAAGCTTTATTTTGTGACATCATGTGAACAGTGCATTTAATTAATCAAAATTATTATATTTTTGAACGAAAAGTAGTTTTATAGAGAATTTATTTAACTCAATAAACTTGTTGTAGCTGATACCGATTGCATATGAAAAAATTCGATTACTCTCTAGATTATAAAAATCTTAATCTCAGAAAGACTCCCGAATTATATGCCATAGGTAGGGGAGAGCAAGGTGTTTTAACTGTAGAGCCATACAAATCTGAAATCTTGCCGCATTGGAAATTTAAAAATCCCGAAGTGGCTCAAATTTCAGCCGATAAGATATATGCATTGTTTTTGGACTATTTGAAAGAAGACGATTTTATTGGTGCCGATATGGCACGGAAATTCTTGCAAATGGGTTTTACCCGGGCAAGACGTTACGCTAATTATCCAGGAGGCAAAAAATATGTTGGACCTGTACCAATGGATAAAAAAGGTGAAAGTGGTTCACACGGAAGAGCGCTTATTGAACGTGGACTAGAAGATGCCATCAAAGCTGAAGCTGCTGAAATTTTTAAAAGACAGTTGAATATCGCAAAAAAACATGAAAGTTACCAGAAATTAAAACAGCGTTTTATCGAATTATACGGCTAGCAAAAACTGAAAATCAGCTTTATGCAAAAGGCTCATCATAAATCATAAGCTTATCGAAATCTGCATATTCTGGTATCTTAATAATGGAAATAGGCTTCGTATCGTCAATACTCCAATCAATAAATCCTAATTCTTTAAATTTTTCAAGGTGATTTGCCATTGCCCAAATTGACCATTTCGAAAAGAAGTAATTGCAATTGTCCACAATGGATTTGAGGGATTTTAAAGGCGGACGCATAAAATCATGCTTTTGGTGATAGGCGGTGAGCGTTGTTAAAATCAACGGAATTTTGCGCGATTGGCATTCGAACGCTAAATCGGTATCCTCAGCACCATATCCTGAATAGTTTTCATCAAATCCCCTCAGTTCAAAAAATAATGTCGAGGACATAAAAAAACACAAACTCCAAAACAAGCCATAATCTGAAGTTTGCAAGACGCCTTCGTAATTAGGTCTCTGAGGATGCAAGATAGCTTGAGATGTAAACTCAAAATTCTCTAAATTGTCAAGGGTGTCTGTCAAATACATTGGTCGACCCATATAAAGTGCATTTGCGTTGAGTTCAAAAAGCCTTAGATCAGCAACATAGTTATAAGAAGGAATGCAATCCACATCAAGAAATGCTAGAGTTTCAAATTTGGCATGGATTGCACCAATATTTCGTGCTTTGGCAATAGGTAAATTTGTCAGATCAAAATCAGTAATTAGTATATGTCTAATGGCTAATTTGGAAGTTGGGACTTTCACTTTCTCGTAATCCATTTCAATTAAAATTACCTCCTCTGGAAGCTCCCTTCCATTCTCAAGTCCTTTCAGTACATTCTGGAGGTGGTCAAGTCTTTTATGAAAAATTATAATTATTGAAATCTGATTGGGAATCATAAGTAAGATTTTAAATTTTCTAATTTTTTAAATTCATCCATGGAACCAAAATAAGATTCCAAATCTTTATTTAAAGGTAATTTTAGATATTGTGATATAGAATCATGAATATTGTCTAAATCCAGTTGTACTGCCAGGTTGTTTTTTTCCAAACCTTGCATTATCATATGTTGTTCGTCATAGGGCCTGTCTTCGGGTATTGCAATAAATTTATTTTTTATCGCTAAAACTTCGGAAGTCAAATTTATGCCGCAGGAAGATAAAACCAAGTCATTCCTTGATATAAGGAATTCCAAATCTTTAGTAAAAGTTAGTTGTGTCAAATTCGGAAGATTTATGGATTCGTTTAATCCAACTAGTGTAAAATGATAATGTTTTTGCTGAGAGCATATTGAGGTAATGGTGTCTTTATTTAGCCTCGTGCCACCATTCCCCATGAGTATCAGGATTTTCAGATTACCTTTTGGATCTAATTTATCTGTTTTAGGTGCCACTCTAAATTTAAATCTCGAGATAAAACCTAAATACGTGGTTTTGGCATTCAGATTCCTGTCAGAGCTATTTTCCATTTGTTTTGGATAATAGGCGAACAAAAATTCTGAGGCTTCATAGGCAATCCTATGTGGTAAATCATCTCTATCCCCAAGCATTTTATGGTAGGCATATGGAATTCCGGCTATTCTAAACTGCAGTGCTGTTTCCACACTGACATCTACCAACGCAAATTTTATATTATATTTTATGCAGCAATCCAAAATCTGAAAGTTCCGAAGCAAGATATTCTTTTTTGATTTTGGTAAATAATGCGCATAAACCGGAATATTGTAAATAGTTTTTAGATAGTTCTGGTAATCGGTATCCTCACTGCTTATCTTTGTGACTTTTATAGATTTATCAAAATTAAAAGCTGAAGCGCTAATGATTAGTGCGTTATTACCAATTGCTCTACAAAATTCCTGTCCAGAATTGCTGTGTCCAAAACCTTGGCTATGTGCGTAATATGCAATCATAGTGCTGGAATGCTATGTTGAGTCAGTTGATAATATAGTGTTTCATAATTATCAACCATGATCAGATGTGAACAAAAAGTTTCAGCGCGCTCTCGGCACTTTGAAACTTGAATCGATTTTAAGTCAACAAGTGCATCTTTAAATGTACTGGGTTTTTTCAAGTCAAATAAAACCCCGCATTCGTCCGTAATGATTTCGCTAGCCGCGCCTATGTTATTACCTATTACTGGTGTTCCAGAAGCTAATGCCTCAGCGATCACTAAACCGTAAGGTTCCTCCCAAGTGCTCGAAAAAATTAATGCTTTACTTTTTGCGTAAAATTGATTTAATGGTTGATGTTTAAGATGACCCAAATAGTCACAACAGTTATAATCTTTTAATCGAGGTTCAACATGTGTATCATAATAGTCTTGATTTGCTATAGGACCCGCAATTTTGAGATTTACGCCATTTTCGTGACACAAGTCCATGACTTCGATCAGTCCTTTTTCCTTGCAAATTCTTCCACACCAGGAGAAATAATTTTCAGTTATATCTGAAGTATCCCACGTCCTTAAATCAATGCCGTTATAAACAGTTTGAAGTTGGATCAAATGCTCTTGGTACACCGTATTCAAATTATTGCTTACAGCGGTAAAGACTTGATTGGGATTTTTATGAACCGCTTGTAGGGCAACATTTAAATTATCAAAAACGGGGGTATGGAATGAAGTTATAAAGCAGGTTGATAACAAACTACCTGATATTATGGCGTGATGGCTAAGCGAATGATTATGAATAAGATCATAGTCTTTGCTCAAAAATTCAGATATAGATTTATAAAAATGTCCAAATTTGTGCAGTTCAGTTTCGGTCTCGAATGGAGCAAGTGAGGTTTCCACCTTAGAATAATAGATCATTCTACCACTAAGTTCAGAGCCTTGCAGGCAAAGTGTGGTTACTTCATGACCTCGGTTTACCAACTCATTTACTAGCAAACTTGTAAGCATTTCGAGACCTCCTTGGTAGGGTTCTGCTATAGGATGGGCGTCATGCGCTATAATACCTATGTTCATGTTCTATACAATTTGGAAAGATTATCTTTTGAATAAAAAAGCTCATACATCAAACGCAGTTTTCCAATGAGAGCAATGCTTGAAATGGTAAGTAATGCAAGACCAACAATTCTTGAATCGAATAAAAGACATAAAAAAGCGCTTAGAAATAAGATGAGCGGTAATAATAAAAAATGGTATGAAACTCCATCTTTGCCCAAATATTTATTAGTTCTAATAAATGGTTTGTGTGTGTTGATGAAATAAGTTAGCCAGTGAAAAGAGCCTATCTCAATGGTGCTGATATGCACCAGTAAAGCTTTAAACGTTAGAGAGTAATTTCCCTTTGACGTTAATAAGAGGACATATAATTGTGTTATGATGTGTACGGATAGGGATGAAATAATTAAAACATATAATATTGCAACGCTATTTGTGTTGATCAATAAAAAAGGAAGTCCCAAAAAGGAGATGATAATTGGTACCGCTAAAAGATTGATCCAAGCTGTTAGCATCGTAAATAGTCTAAGTTTTTGAATCACATTTATCTCTTTTTTCTTCAAACATAATACAAGTGTTTGAAAATTTCCAAGTAGCCATCTTTTATATTGTTTATTGTAGTCATTAACCGATGTGGGCATAGTACCTGTACCAATACTGAGATTGCAATACCCAATTTTAAATTTGCGGCTTAGCAATTCTACTCCAAAATGGGCATCCTCAGTAATAGTTTCAGTGGGCCATGATAAACCATTTTTAAAGACCTCCATTTTTATGAGTGTAAGAGTACCAGTTGGAAGACCAAGTTGATCTTCATCCATGGCAGATAGGTAGCATTCAAAATAATGTTTATAATTAGTTTGAAGACCTTCCGTATTACTACATGTGTTTCTATAATCTTGAGGAAACTGCAAAACATCTACTTTCTTTTCTTGAATAGAACCAACCGCAAACCTCAAAGCATTTGGGTGTAATTTGTAATCTGAATCTACAGTAAAAATATAGTCCGTGTTGTGATTAGAGTGATTTAAAGCAATATTTAAAGCACCAGCTTTGTAACCATCAATCAAGTCAAAATGGAAAAACTTGAAATTTTCAAATTCTTTAGCGAATGACGCTATTGGTTTCCAAGAGCTTAGGTTTTTTGTATTGTTTGATACAATAATAACTTCAAAATTGGTATAATTTAAATCTTTGAAGGAGTGCAGCGTGTCTAAAACTATCTCTGCAGGTTCATCGCAAATGGCAAAGTGAATGCTTACAAAAGGCTCGGAAAATTTGAGGTCAGAATAATTTGATACTTTGGATTTACCAATAAAATATATCCTAAGAAAACTTAAAAATAGTATTCCTATCAAGTTGATCCATAATAGAAGGTTTAAAAAACCTATGAACGCTTCACTAATCATGTTATTACAATTATTTAAAACATAATGGGTAGCAAATTTGAGAGCCCTCAAAAATATATTTTAAATTTCTTTGGATCGGTCGTTATTGAATTAAGTATTAACCCTATCATAACTTCTTAAGCTAAAATTTGGCGGTATGTAGAGCGTTCAAAAATGGGATCAAGTGGCCAATTTGGACAATAGGGCAAACAAAATATTTCCTTGGAACAAGGACTGCGTTTATTCACTATTGTTTCTGAGCATTGGGAAAGACCCTGTGATCGTCATCAACCCAATATTTTATTGACAGTATTAAAAAAAAAGTTGTTGAAGTGTATTATGATGTCTGTTGACTTTAGTGAATTGATAGTGCAGGGTATTCCTTATTCTTGTTGCCTATATAAATAGAACCCACCTTCTTTGTCATAGCTACAAAAAATCAACAATTTTCCATCTGGTGAAATACCTATCCCACGAGGTTCAGCCCCTTGAACTTCTGGTAAATCCAAAGTCCACATCTCTTGCTTTTCGCTAT
>JBBSOJ010000210.1:0-5843 GCA_038259855.1 Flavobacteriales bacterium | reverse complement strand
CGATGGTGAATTTCAACCGTCGTATGAAGAATCGATACGGGGAACGCGAATTTTCATTATAGGATCTACGCATCCCGGTCCACAGAATCTTATGGAAATGTTGTTGATGATTGATGCTGCTAAACGCGCGTCAGCAAGACACGTCACCGCAGTATTGCCTTATTTTGGTTGGGCAAGACAAGACAGAAAGGATAAGCCAAGAGTCCCAATTGCTGCTAAATTAGTGGCAAAAATGCTCGAAGCTGCAGGCGCCACAAGAATCATTACTATGGATTTGCACGCCGATCAGATTCAGGGTTTCTTTGAAAAACCAGTAGATCATCTATTTGCATCTACCGTGTTTTTACCTTATTTAAAAAGTTTGAATCTTGATAATTTGACGATTGCATCTCCAGATATGGGAGGTTCCAAAAGAGCTTACGCGTATTCGAAAGCTTTGGAAAGTGATGTTGTTATTTGTTACAAACAAAGGGCAAAAGCCAATGTTATTTCTCACATGGAACTTATCGGTGATGTTACCGGTAAAAATGTTGTGCTAGTTGATGATATGGTCGATACTGCAGGCACTTTAACAAAAGCTGCTGATTTGATGATGGAGCGAGGCGCATTGAGCGTTAGAGCTATTTGCACACACCCTATCTTATCAGGAAATGCTTACGAGCGCCTTGAAAATTCAAAATTAGAAGAATTGATCGTGACGGATTCGATTCCGTTAAAACAAAAAAGCAGTAAAATCAAAGTGATTAGCTGTGCTGAATTATTTGCTGAAGTGATGCATAATGTACATCACAACAAATCTATCAGTTCAAAGTTTTTAATGTAGTCCCATACCAACCTAACAGAAGGAAGATG
Organism: Flavobacteriales bacterium; assembly: GCA_038259855.1. Taxonomy (GTDB): domain Bacteria; phylum Bacteroidota; class Bacteroidia; order Flavobacteriales; family Flavobacteriaceae; genus JBPOFM01. Next base: position 4,991 of record JBBSOJ010000210.1, on the reverse strand, counting down.
ATGGGAAACAAACAATTGAATATTAATAATAACTATAAATTTTAAAAATGAAATCAATTACAATCAACGGATCTCAAAGAGAAAGCGTGGGCAAAAAAGCAACAAAAGCCTTACGTAATGCTGGTCAGGTTCCTTGCGTATTATACGGAGGAGACAAACCAGTGCATTTCTCTGCACCTGAATTATCTTTCTCTAAACTGGTTTATACGCCTAATGCGCATACTGTAGTGATTGATATGGGAAAAGGAAAAAATCTCAATGCTATTATGCAGGACATTCAATTTCATCCTGTAACTGACAGAATCTTACACATAGATTTCTATCAATTATTCGAAGAGAAAGAAATCTCTATGGAAATTCCTGTGCATATTATCGGAACTTCTAAAGGTGTTCTTAATGGTGGTGTATTACGTAGAAATGTGCGTAAACTTACAGTAAAAGCACTTCCTTCCAATTTACCAGATTTTATCGAGGCAGATATCACACCTTTGAAAATTGGAAGTAAATTATACATTACATCTTTGGAAAATGCCGACTACAAATTCTTACACCCAGACAATACAGTTGTTTGTCAAGTAAGACGTTCTAGAGCTAGTGTTGCTGAATTTGAGGAAGAACTTGAAGATGCAGCAGCTGAAGCAGCTGAAGGCGAAGAAGGAACAGAAGGTGAAAACGGTGGTGTTCCATCTACTCAAACTGATGATGTAGCAGCAGTGAAAGAATAGGTCAGATGACTTAATAAATTTAAAGCATTCCGTTCATTCGGGATGCTTTTTTTATTTTTACATAAAAAGAATGTTCAAATCTTTTCTTAATGTATTTAAACCCTCAAGAGATTCACTACTTACTGAAGACGATAGCATGAAAAAATATTTAATTATCGGCCTAGGCAACATAGGTGACGATTATGCCAACACCCGTCACAATATCGGCTTTAAGATTCTCGATTTTCTGGCAAAGGAAGAGGAGTTGACGTTTACGACTCAAAAGCTGGGAGATGTGGCTATTTACAAGTTCAAAGGGCGTCAATTTATACTATTGAAGCCAAGTACTTATATGAATTTGAGCGGGAAATCAGTTGCTTATTGGATGACTAAAGAAAACATCCCGCATGACAATCTGCTTGTTATTACAGATGATCTCAATTTACCGTTTGGTACCATTCGACTGAAGACCAAAGGAAGTGATGGCGGACACAATGGTCTGAAAGATATACAAGACAAACTTCAAACCACAACTTATAATCGCTTTCGATTCGGCATTAGTGATGCCTTTAGCAAAGGTAGGCAGGTTGATTATGTTTTAGGAGAATGGAGCCAAGACGAAAATGACCAACTCAAAGAACGGCTTCAAAAATCGGTGGAGCTGATCAAATCGTTTGGTACGGCAGGCATAAATATCACCATGAACACATTCAATGGAACATAAAAAAAGAGAGGCAGAATTGCCTCTCTTATGTATTTTATAAATCACCTAGTGTTATTATTTCACCATGATTTTCTTAACCGTTTGATTGGTACCATTACTTACTTTAACAAGATAAAGCCCTGCTTTTGCATTACTTAACTGGATATCTTGGTCTAGCTCTGAAGCATTTGAAAACGTTCTGTCATAGACAATTCTTCCGCTTAAATCATAGACTGTGACCATCAAGTTTTCAGCAGACAAACCATCCAACTTCAATTTAAAGACACCATTATTTGGGTTTGGTATTACAGAAAAACTGTTAGTATCAAACTCATCTACTCCTAATTGAGTCAAGACATTGATCGTATAATCTTCAGTCTCTCCATCAAAATTTAGAAGACAAGGTGTTGGTGGATTAGGATCATCGGATGCAATATATTTGGTTATCACACGCATGGTAGTATTGCCCAAGGTTGCATTAGCCGGAATAACAATAAATATTTCAGGTGTCGGACCATTAGCACTATTCGAAACAAAACCAGGAATAAATTGTTCGCCTGCATCATCAAAAAGACAATTTTGGTTCCAATCGATCCAAACATACGTAATAGTCGTAAAACCTCCCGTATTGGCATTCACTATCATAGAGTAGCTTTCTGCTCTGGTGACTTCGGTTACTAAATTTCTAAAATCACCGTAACCGCCGGCTGACTTTCCTGTATTTAAATTACTGATGGTGTTGAAACGTACGCCTGTCGTGCTCGTTACTTGTAAAGAATTACCATTGGAAGGACACGGAGTGTCTCTCATCAATAAAACTACAGTTCTAGTTTTGGTAATTGAAGCAGATGTGCCTGTTACAACAATAGAGTAATCGCCTAATGCAGCACCACCCAAATTACCAACGGTCATCGTAAACGTACCTGTGGTACTCCTTGAAGCAGGATTGAATGTGATAGTAGATCCGGCAGGATTTCCAGATGCTGAAAAAACGGTATTCTCGTTGAATCCCTCTAAAGTAGTATATGTAAAATTATACACAATAGAACCTGTAGCTTGGCAGGCTCTTAAAGATCCATTAAGCGTAGTGATCGTAAAATCTGGAGCCACGACCGAAGTTTTCAGATATATATCGTCTGAATTTAAAGAAGTATGGGCAGACAAAGGTGTTGACTCATTTACCAAGTTGTCATCATCATATGACAATATTGGCTTTGTAAAACCTTCATTTGCTGACATATTAAAGCAAATAAGTAGAGCAAAATATAAAAATATATTTCTAAATTTTAAAGTAATTTTTTGTATCATAACGCTGTGTATTAAGTTTTTAAGCGACTGCTAAATTACTAAAAAAATGTTACATCTTTAAATTGTGAATTTTAAATTTGGGTAAAGACACAAACTAATTGATAAAACAAAAAAGGGAAGCTATAACTAGCTTCCCTTTAATGCAATATGTTTCAGCACACTATTCTACAATAATCTTTTTAGTAGCACTTTTTTCTCCATCAGTTATCTTAACCAAATACATACCAGATTGGGCATTATTTAAATTAATTGTTTGTTTGAAGGCAGAGGTGTTTTCAAATATAGAATTGAAGATCGAACGACCGCTTATATCGTATACTTCTACTTTAATGTTAGAACCTGTATTCGAATTCATTTTGATGGTGAAGTCACCCTTATTTGGATTAGGGAAGATCACAAAATCAGAGAATGTCAATTCTTCTACACCTAATGTTCCTTGTACACATAGATCTAATCTAAACTCTTGAATAGAACCTCCGTCTAAATTAAAATTATCTACAACACGCAAGGTCCAGATACCTAGAGTAGACTCCCCATTGAGCAATGAAAGATTTCCTTCTGGTCTAAACGTACCGGTGTAAGGCGGTGCACCTGCTGTTATGGGCGTGGTCGCATCTTGATCGAAAAGAGTATTGGTGTAATTATCCGCAGTACCACCATTGCCTGAAGTCAATTCGATTTCAGTGCCTATTGGGCTAATTAATATAACGTCCAAATCAGAAACATACGTATGGACAATATCTATAAACACATTCACATCAGAGATGGCGAAATCTTGATTTATACTGATAAATGAATTTCTCGTTGCAGCTACGGCCGGGATCGGAATAGGTGTGTCCGCAGCAGAATATGTAGCACAAGTGATCTCAGCTGTTGTAAATGAACGTGTTTCAGATGGTGCAGCAGTGGCGCACTCATTAGAAGCTGTCACTCTCCAATAATATAATGTGTTAGAGTTCAATGACGTCGTAAATGATGCCACACTAACAGTCGCAGAATTTATAACATTGGTGAATGCTGCGTCAGTTGCAACCTCCACAAAATAATTTTCAGCATTGACATCCTCATTCCAAGTAAGATTGGTTTCTGATGACACACCAGTTTCACCATTTGCAGGAGTCAATAATGTTGATGATGCAATTGTATCACTGTAAACTGTTAAAGTAACATCTTGGTCCGCGGTAATGGCTCCCGATGTTCCTGTGACAGTGATAGTATATGTACCAAGATCAATAGCTGTGGTATTTGATACTGTCATCGTAACATCGGTCCCATCTGCAGTAGCTGATTCAGGAGAAAATGTCACCGTAGCTCCGGCCGGCACATTGCTTGCAGAAAACGTTGTGGAACCATTAAAACCTAAAAACGTATTATAGGTAAATGTATAAGCTGCATTGTCGGGTTGACAAACATTTACTTCTGTTGATGCAAAATTGATAACAAACTCTGCCTCAATTATAGAGAAGTTTGAACTATTCATCGCGTAGAAAATATTTTCCGATCCCTCTACAATAATTCTGGCCTGTGAAGTAACATTACTAGGGACAGTGACATTATAAGATCCGTTGTTAGGAACATTAGTGGCCAAAGCGACTGGAAAGGTAACACCACCGTCGGTAGATAGTAAAATATTCACGTTCGGAGTGTTTATAGGCGCTGACGCCGTATTGGCAACATCCCAGGTAACCTCTTTGGTTGCTCCGACTTCCCAAATAACTTCTGATGCTTGTGAAGTGACCAGGAAAGGACCTGAATTACCATCAACGGTAATACTCATCAAATCAAAACTAGTCTGACCGTTCAGGCCTGTGTCTGTTGGAACTCGATCTCTTACAGTTAAAGCCCAGCTCATTGTTCTGGCAACATTAGAAACAGTTTCCCAAGCCGTATTGATGGTTGGGTTGGTTTGAGTTAAATTACCAGTAACCACCCTACTCAATTTTGGAATATATCGATCTTCCGTTAAAGTTGGTGGTAAGGATCTGTTCATTGAACCCGCTGCCAAGTTTGGCCCAAAAGTGGTATTGGTGACAACGCCACTATCGGTTTGTTCCCAACAATACGTGAGAATATCCGAAGGATCCGCATCGGTCGCAGCACCTCTCAACACATAAGCAGTCCCTCTCGGAATTACGAAATCTGCTCCGGCATCAGCTGATGGTGGTGCGTTGGTGATGGTCACAGGAGAATTTGCTTGCCAACACGTTCTAACATTAAGATTGTTCAAAATCTGTCTGATACTATGATAATGGAAATAAGGATCACTATTTAACTGT
>JBBSOJ010000209.1:0-5860 GCA_038259855.1 Flavobacteriales bacterium | reverse complement strand
TTTGGCATTCATTCAAATATAGCGTCCGAAAAGTTTATCATACAGGGTAGAGCATTGCCTTTTGATGATTCGGATCTAGTCAATTTGAGTATTTCGATCCCTCAAAGCGGTATATATAGAATAGGAATTGATGCCTTGGAAGGAACTACCTTTGAAGATGATGAACAAGCTATTTATTTAGAAGACACCTATCTTAATATCATTCACGATTTGAGAACCTTGCCTTACAGTTTCACAGGGGTTGAAGGAAGTACAACTGATCGATTTGTGTTGCGCTACACACCCTCAAACACCTTGTCTGTTGCTGAAACGAATGCGTCAGAAACGTTTGTATACATTAAAGATCAGCAGTTTCACGTTAAGACGACCTCCTCAATTAAGTCCATTGAGATCTATGATCTTACTGGTAAACAATTGGTGACTTATAAAATGAAGGATCAAACAAGTAATTTTAGCACTGCTTTTGATTTTCCAAGAGGTGTGTATTTCACGATCATTGCTTTGGATAATGACGCTGTGATCACTAAAAAATTATTGAACTAAAATTTTAAAAAACCAGCTCCGGCTTACGGATTCTGTTGAATTATATGGTCTATTAAACCCATTGAACATCACTGTTTGATGGGTTTTTTGCATTTGTGGGTTTAGATAAAAAACAAACATTCAACTGATAAACTTACTGTAGGGTGTAGTTCATAGGAATATTTAAGCTGAATGACTAAAATATTATTTATAGTGTCTTTATTTTTAGAGTATTGCACTTCCTAACCTAAATTATAACCTGTGCGAGATGCCCGAAATGCGATCGTCACTTAAATCTTAACTTATGAAGACAAAAATTACACTACAATCATTGTTGTCACTAGTACCGATGAAGGCCATTGCCTTGTTGGTAGTGCTGTTGCTCACAGAGAGTCTGTTGGCGCAGACGGTGACCAATGTGTTTCCTACACGAATCACAAACAATTCAAAAGTTACTATCATTGGAACTGATTTTTTACCAACGACACCTGTCTCTATTAATGGAATTTCCATACAAGGTGGGAGTGTCGCCTTTATCAGTGCCAATCAGATAACATTCAAGGTATCCCAAAACACGAATTCAGACATCGTCGGAGATTTGTCAGTGGGTGGTGTTGCTACGGGCGTTCCGATCAGCTACATCGCGCCAACCGCTAAAATCTTACGAAATGGGGCGGCCAGTAATGTCACAAAAATTACTGAAATCTTCACAACCTATCAAGGGTTTTGGAGATCTTCCCAATGGAAAGCAAATCCTACCAATATGGATTTGTGGCCCAATACAAGTCATGATTTATTAGCATTTACGTATGACGGTGTGACGTATTCAACGGGTGTTGATGATGCCTTGTTAACGACTAATGGTGTAACGTTTGACTCGCAATTGTTCTATGCTTACACGACGAACGGTGTTGATGGGATTACTCAAGGCAGCAACTACTTGGCAATGGCCGATTTAATCGACGGTGAAGTTGGTGAAGGTACAACGATCACCTCTCCTGAAATTTTAGGGACTACCATTTATGACGTTATTATCGACGGTGTCAATGGATTGGACCTTGGGACGGGTATTACCAACTTCAACCAAACCTCCGATGTACAATTTTATAGTGCAGGTGGCCAATTGGGCGCAGTGTCTGATGCCATGCCAGATTTTCTGATTACACAAATTGCGGATGCTGGGAGTACCGATATCTATTTTTATGCGGATGCTGAAGGCAATGTAGTCGGTAGACCGATTCGATTGACGATTCAGCAAGAAAATGACTTTGCTGGCGATGCTCTTTTGGCACGCTGGAGATTGGATTTATATAACTTCCAAAACGGGATCAGTTATGGTCTGGCGACACCAACCACGCGTTCTTTTACCTCTAATGAAACCCGACCAATGAGAATGTTGGCCTTTAGAATGGACGAGTTAGGGATTACAGCTGATAATGTTACCGAAATCAACAACATTAATATGGTTGCTGGCGGAACAGCAGATTTAGCATTTTTAGCATATAACAGAGGATCCTTTGATATTAAAACGCCTGTGTTTTCACAGTTTCCAGTGTCTAGATTTGTATGCGAAATTCCAAGTGCTTCTGATATAGCCTTTACCTCGACAGCCATTGTTTCGGGTGGTGCAACCGGCGATCCACAGGAAAACCTGTCCTATCAATGGTTTAAATACAATACGCCTATACCAGGCGCTAATAGTAGTACGTATGTGTTGACGGGTGGCATTACACAAACTGATTTGGCAACTTACAAGTTGAGAATCAGCAATGCCTTCGGTACCGTTGTCGCACCGGCAACCCTCGTACAAGGAGGTACACCAACTTTTTGGAATGGGACTGAATTTGTCTTGCCTCCTGCATACATAGCTGCTGGTATTACGGTAAATGATGAAGATCGAGGCTTGGTATTCTCTTCAAATTATAACGAAGTTGGTGATCTTGAAGGCTGTAATTGTACAGTGCCAAGCGGAAGCAGTGTTATAATTCCGTCGGGATCTACATTGAAATTATACAATGATGTTCTTGTGGAATCTGGCGCTACATTGACTATAAGAGATGGCGCAAATTTAATACAGACAAAACCAGTCACTACGAATGTCAATCTCGGTTCTGTGAGAGTTGAACGCACCGCCACCGGTCTAAGTGATGATGACTTTATTTTTTGGTCATCACCAGTGGATGGTTTTAATGTGAATGGCATAACAAATCCCAACCCTGCTACAGCATTTATATATGATGTTAATGCCATTAATATTGATGGTACAGCAGGCGCTTTCTCACCAATTACAGGTGTGATGGGCTCGGCAAAGGGCTATAGTGTGAGAGTTCCAGATACTTTTGTAGCTTCGGGCTTTACAGCAACGTTTTCTGGAAAACCAAGAAACGGGACGATTGCAATCGATGTTCTTAAATCGACTGCTGACAATCAACCTTCAGAAGTTTCAAGACATTGGAATTTAATAGGCAACCCATATCCCTCTTCGATCAATGCTGATGAATTTTTGACTGCCAATACCATGTTGGAAGGTAACGTAAGACTATGGTCCCACGGTATTCCTGCAACGAACGGTACTCCTGAACCGTTTTATGAAGGTGTGGTGTATAACTATGGAGACCAATATGTTACTTATAACCGCACAGGTTCAACGCCTGATGTGTTTAACGGCAACATAGCGTCTGGTCAAGGTTTTATTGTTCAAGTGAATGAAACATCGCCCGTAGTATCGTCTGCTACATTTATGAATGATATGCGTTTTGATGCTTTGGAACAAGGCTATGATAATACCAATTTCTTTAGACAAGCTAGCACATCTATAATGAATGACGCTACTAAAGAATCGTTATGGTTAAGTTTGATAGATGAGAACAATACGTCCTCTATCGCATTGATCGGCTATGTACAAGGCGCGACCAATGCAAAAGACCGCATGTACGATGCCTTTACGGATGGTAGCGATTTAAGTCTCTACTCTACGGTAGAAAATTCTAAAATGGCTATTCAAGGACGTTCATTCCCTTTTAATGATACTGATTTGGTGCCAATAGGGTTAGATGTTCCAGCTCCCGGCGTTTATTCCATAGCAATTGATCATGTGAAAGGGCCACAATTTTTAACTCAAAGTCAAGGAATTTATTTAGAAGATACATCGTTGGATATTGTGCATGATTTGAGAGCGCAGCCGTATAGTTTCACCGCGACTCAAGGAACCATTTCAGATCGTTTTATGGTTCGTTATACACCTGCAGCATTATCAGTAGATGAAAATGACCTTCAAAACACCTTTATTTTTGTGAAAGATAATATGCTTAATGCGCGTTCTTCGGCGAAAATTCAAGCCATTGCAGTGTATGATCTAACAGGTAAAGAGATCATAACATTTGAAGCTGGTGGAAATGATAACCGTTTTAATGCGCCGTTTGATTTTTCAAGAGGAATGTATATAACGATCATCACTTTAGAAAATAATTTGAAAGTCACTAAAAAGTTGATGAACTAACCATAAGTACGATTCAAGATAAACTGAATCTTCGTTTCTTTAGTTTAGAAAAGTCCACATCAAATTTTATTTTGGTGTGGACTTTTATCTTATTAGAAGCTAAACGATAGTTTCAATACACATATTACTATTAACGATTGATGGGTGCCTTTCATGGATCAGAAATGTCAGTCCGAATCTTTTTGTGTGAAGCAATGAAGCAAAAAGGTGTCAAGAACCTATGTTATGTAGGATTGATTTGATTTGAAATTAGATGATGCGCACTGTCAAAACTCCTAATATCAAATCAAATGGCCTTCATGTGTTGAATTTTTTACATTTCGTTTAAAACGGCCATTTCGCTTTATTTAAAAATAAGCCATCCAGTAATTTTTATCTTGAAGTTTTGCCTATAAATCCCATAGGTTCAAAACAGTTACTTTTTGAATTTTTTGAAAAGAGAGGGGAAGTTTGTTTAATGATTTAGGATTATTACGCCTTATTTGATTCTCAAGTATAAACAAACGTTAACTCCAACGTTTGAGTCTAAAATTTCTTTGATTTATTGTGAAATCTGTGTAATTAATTCGTAAATTTGCACGGATTTTTCCCTCGAAGAATCCCCATCTTTTAGACTATTAACAAATAGATTTATACCTATGTCAAACGACATTAAGATTAAAAAAGGTCTCGACATTAAGTTAAAGGGAGAAGCTGAAAAAAGCACTGAAACGGCGATAGTCAGCAACTTTTACTCAATACGACCTGAAGATTTCCACGGCGTTACTCCAAAATTGATTTTAAAGGAAGGTGCTAGAGTGACCGCCGGAGAACCAATTTTCTTCGATAAAAATGATGAGTCGGTTAAATTTGTATCGCCAGTTTCTGGTGAGATCATCGATATTCCTCGTGGCGAAAAACGAAAAATTTTAGCTATAAAAATTCAAGCTGATAAAGAACAGACCCATGTTGACCATGGAGCATTCAATCTTGAAACTGCCAATGCTGATGGCGTAAAGGCACATTTATTGGCTTCAGGCTGTTGGCCGTTCATCAAGCAGCGTCCTTATGATATTATTGCAAAAACGGATGAAACTCCAAAAGCTATTTTCATATCAGGATATGCTAGCGCACCGTTGGTAGCTGATTTAGATTATGTCCTTCAAGGTAAAGAGGCTGAATTGCAAGCTGCAGTGAACGCTTTGGGTAAAATGACCGAAGGAAAGGTTCATGTGAGTGTGGGTGCAAAATCAAACTCGCCAATGGCTGGTCTTACTGGGGTCACATTGCACAAGGTTTCTGGGCCGCATCCGTCTGGTAATGTTGGTACTTTGATCAATAAAATTGATCCTGTCAACAAAGGGGAAGTGGTGTGGACGATTGCAGCACATGACCTTGTCATCATTGGAGAATTATTATTGACTGGTAAATTCAATGCAGAGCGTATTGTGGCACTTGCAGGATCATCCGTTAAGAAGCCAAGATATTTCGTAACTAAAATAGGTAGCGAAGTTTCAACAATGGTGTATGATAACGGTGTTGATAAAGAACAAAATGATCGCATTATTTCTGGAGGCGTGCTTTCAGGAAAACAGATCAAACCTGATGGCTATTTGGATTATTACAGCAATACCATCACAGTAATTCCGGAAGGGGATGATTATGAGTTTTTTGGTTGGAATAAACCAGTATTCGATAAAATATCAACTTCTAGAGCCTTGACTTTTTCTTGGTTGACACCGAATAAGAAATATGATTTGACCACCAACACAAATGGAGAGCATAGAGCCTTTGTATTAACCGGTAATTATGAAGAAGTGTTTCCATTGGATATTTTTCCTATGCAAATTCTAAAAGCCT
>JBBSOJ010000208.1:0-5898 GCA_038259855.1 Flavobacteriales bacterium | reverse complement strand
CAATTCCAAATTAATTCCTTATCTTAAGAAGATGAAAAAAATAGTGTTTTCCATACTCATGATTCTTCTAACAACCTTCGCTACAGTCGCCCAAAACATGTCTTCCCACCAATGGAAAGAAAGGATATTGATTGTTTTAACTACAGATTCTTCTAGTGATGCTTTTAAGAAACAAGTTCAGCTATTTGAAAACAATCGACCGGGGCTTGAAGAACGAAAACTACAAATCTATCTTGCCTCCCCAGACGCTTATAAAAATTTTAACGCCAATGATGACCGTTGGAATACTGGTGGTTCTTTGTACAAAAAATACATATCAAAGGATAGTGGTTTTGAACTAGTGTTAATTGGTCTTGATGGGAGCATCAAACTGCGTACATACAGCCTCACTCCTATGGAGGATATCTTTGTGACTATTGATGGCATGCCTATGAGAAGATCTGAGATAAAGCGCAATAAAAATTAAGGATCAGATTGACCTCAATAGATGTTGGTGGATCAAAATACTATTGAAAACGTAACCATTAAATAGTTTTGATTAAAAACACTTAAAAGCATTAAATCCCTGACTTTGCAGCCATTTCCAAACGCAGCAACATCTAAAATGAACAACGTCATAACTTCAATACCAGTCTTAGATTTAGAGGGTTCTACTATCGATTTAATGACCACATTTAAAATTAAAGTGCTGTTACTTATTATTTATAATAATGCGTTTGAACTACAAATCTCAAGGAAGCTTTCCAATAAACATTTGGAAAACCTCCATAAGGAATGTTTGTCTGGTTGGGAATTAGTGCCGCTAGGTTTTGAAATTTGAATTCATTTATGCTTTCGTAAATTTTAATTAATTATAATCCTAGCAGCAGTTTTAGCATTTTTTGTATGAGCATTTAATATGTAAACGCCTGCGGGTAATGTACTGATATTTATTTGTTCTGTCTGTAGGGTTTCAAGAACCTTGGTTCCTAAAAGCGAATAAATTTCTATTTTTGAAATTGGTGTGGATGAGCTAATATTAATAAAATTTCTTGCAGGATTTGGATACACAGTAAAATTTGCCAAATCAGCATCACCTATACTCAAAGCCCTACAAGCCACTTCGCTTTCCACAAAAGTGCTTGCGTTATCTTTTACTGTCCAATTAGTGCTACTATATGCGGCGTTGTCCACTAAAATACACGTTAGGTTTGGGTTCCCGCCAGCTCTAAAATCAGTGATATTTGTGTTATTACCATTTCGTAAATCTAACTCCGTTAATTGAGCAGCTCCAACATTCACAAAAGTTAACGCTGTTTGCTTACTTAAATCTAAACTCGTTATTGGATCACCACCACCACATTGCAAAGATTCAATTAATACGTTTTGGCTTAAATCTAGAGCTGTAAGTCCATTTGCATAACACCATAAACGTTCCAAAAGTGGGTTATTGGTAAGATCGAGATTAGTTGTAAGCGGGTTGATATAAGAAAATAGCCTTTCTAATTTGGGATTACCAGAAACATCAATCTCAGTTAATTCATTTCTATAGCATCCTAAGTTTTTCAAAGCCACATTTTTTGACACATCAATACTTGTTAGACCATTCTCATAACAGTAATATTGTTCCAGCGCTAAGTTTTGAGTAACGTCAACAGCTGTTGTCATTTTATTATTTCCATAATTTAAATTAATTAACTTCGGATTTTGTGACACATCCAATGTAGTTAGATTGTTACTAAAGCATACCAAATCTTCAAGGTTTGGTGCATTGCTAACATCTAGTGTTGAAATTTGATTATTTGAAAAATTAAGGAACTCCAACCTTGTTAATAGGCTCACATCTAATGTTTCTATTTCGTTGTTCCAACAGTAAAGAACTTTTAGCTCTTTGTTATTGCTCACATCTAAAGCTTTCAGTTGATTTTGATCACACCTTAGGTAATCGAGTTTGTCTAACGAGCTCAGATCCAAAGTCGTTAATTGATTGTTATAACAGCTTAAACTTTTTAGAAATATGTTACCGTTCAGATTTAAATTTGTCATTCCGTTGTTATAACAAGCAAGAAATGCCAGTGCTAAATTTTGTGATAGATCCAAAGAGGTAATCTTATTATCTTGACAGTATAATTGTTTCAGATTAACAAAATCTGCAATTCCTGTTAAGTCGGTTATGTTTTTATTAGAAACATTTAAAGAAGAGACATTATATTCAATATTTGCTGTTGTAACTACGCCATCAATAGGACCGGAATCAAGGCCTAGATCAATAAGAGCTTGTTCAAAATTTGGATCAGGAATTGCAGTGGTTTGCGCTATTGAAATTAAAGACGCAAATAAAATAAATAACAAAGTGAGTAGTTGTTTTTTCATTTATAAAGGTTTAACTATTAAAATTATGTTTTGATTTGAAAGGCAAAGGAATCGCTTTTGCAAGGGACAATTACATTTCAATTATAAAGGTATATCTCTTTGTATATAAGCAATATAACATATGTAACAAATTGTGCAAGATATGTAACAACCTAGATTTTTGAATCTATTTGACATAATAAAACTGGTGTCGATAAACCTTTAAATGTAGTTAAAATGGTATCTCTGACGGTCCTCGGACTTTACAGGCCATGTTTCCGAATGATGTCGCACCTAAAATATGTACCTTGCCAAAAATATACCCAATAGCAAAAAATCTAAGTTATGATCATCCCTAAACTCCATTACATATCTCAAGGAAACTCCCCTAAGGAACATCTGGAAAATATCCAAAAGGCCTGTTCCTCTGGTGCAGAATTGGTGCAATTGCGTTTAAAAAATGTGTCAGAAAAAAAAGTTTTAAAAATAGCTGAAGAAGCTAGAGAAATCACTTCTCATTTCCAAACCCGGTTACTTATAAACGATTATTACAAAATAGCAAAAACCGTCCAAGCTGATGGTGTCCATTTAGGAAAAACAGACGCCTGCCCTACTCTAGCGAGAAAATATTTATACACCTGGCAAATGATTGGCGGCACTGCAAATACTTTGCAAGATTGTGAAGCATTACTTACCAAAGAAGTTGATTATATCAGTTTAGGGCCTTTTAGGTTGACGACAACCAAAGATAATTTGGCTCCGGTTTTAGGATTAAACGGCTATACCGCGATTATGGACGTCTTAGAAACGGAAACGCCCATTATTGGTGTTGGTGGCATCACCACCGATGATGTGACAGCTATTTTAGAAACAGGTATTTCGGGAATTGCGGTATCGGGAGAAATCACCCTCGATTTTAATACCATAAAATTATTTAATCAATTACTGAATGCCTCCGTAACAGCGGAACAACGGCATACTTTTGAATAGTACGAAGTATGAACTTTGAATACTAATTACTTTTGGTTAAATTTCTCCTTAGACTATTGATAGAAATAAGAATAAAAAAATGAGATTGAAATCAGCCATTGGAAAATTAGACGGAGCGCTTAACAAATTATTTGACAAACTTCAGCAAAGAACTTAAAAAAGATTTCGCTTTTTTAATTAAAAATTGTAACTTTATTTTGTTATTTATCCTGCTGTAATTTTAAAGACTAAAATATTATACATTAATATTTTATTAATGAAGTTATTTAAACTTTTTTGAAAATTAATAAAAAGCTGTGGATATTTATGTTGCTAAACATAAATATCTAAATTACAACCCTATATACTCAGTACTCGACAGATATACAACAGAAATGGGAATTTTCACCTACATTTCCATTACAAGAGAAGCTTTCACCCCACTTTGGAAGACATGATGTTACTTGGCATTTATAGTTAAAGCCCTCAAAAAGTAGAAGAGGAAGCCAAAACCAAAAATTGAAATCAATTTAATATCTCATCATGCGGAAAAAAATTGAAATTCCATCCATTTATATTTCTTATGCATGGAGTTTTGAAAGCGACAAGATTGCAGATTCTATTGAAAGAGAATTTAGTGCTAATGGAGTTAAAATCATTAGAGATAAAAAGACCTTAAAGTATAAGGGACGCATCAAGAGTTTCATGGAAGACATTGGGTTGGGCAAATATGTGGTTCTGGTCATTAGCAATGACTATCTGAGATCAGAGAATTGCATGTTTGAGCTTCTTCAAATTTTTAAGAATAAGAATTTTTATGAACGAATTTTTCCAGTTGTTCTAGATGATGTGAAAATAGCAAAAGCGACTGATCGACTGGAATTAGTCAAATATTGGGAAAATGAAAGTAAACTCTTAGACGATAAGATTAGAGGTCTAAAGGAGCTGTCTAATATCCAAGGAGTTACTGATGATCTTAATCTTTATACTGAAATACGAAATAACATTGCAGAATTAACAAATATTTTAAAAGATATTAATAGTCTTAATACTGAAAAGCATATTAATTCTGATTTTAAGCAATTATTTGAACTCATACAAAAAAATATAAGTAACGACTTACTGATTAATAAAAAACATTATAGTTTTAATTTAATTCTAGGTGCCGTGTTAAGCGTTTTAATTTTACCTTTAATAATACTCTTTTTTTTGGAAAAAAAAACACCACCAATAACTGAAGATATAATTGAAACTCCAATTGTTCAGGTAGATACTATAAAAGAAAAAAAAGCCAAACCTAAACCTGATATAATACCTATAGCAGATGCTAGAAAAGCTTATTATGTAGTTACTATCATAGTTCCGCAAATTATGTCAAATGAAAAAGTCTTCGTTGATGGAAAAGAGGCTCAAATTTTATATACAAGCGATGTGTCTATTACTTTGAGACTGGTTAAGAAAGATGGAAGTTATCATTTTGAAATTAATAAAAAAAATAAGAAGTGTACTGCTGATCAATTGATTGATAAAGACTCTATTAAATTTACAATGAGATGTGATTT
Organism: Flavobacteriales bacterium; assembly: GCA_038259855.1. Classification (GTDB taxonomy): domain Bacteria; phylum Bacteroidota; class Bacteroidia; order Flavobacteriales; family Flavobacteriaceae; genus JBPOFM01. Next base: position 1,036 of record JBBSOJ010000208.1, on the reverse strand, counting down.
TTAAAACTTAATTTACAACATACGAATTGAAACTAAATGCTATGAAAAATTTTCTACTCAGTTTATTTAGTTTTTCACAGGTTATATTAATGGCGTTGGTATTTTCTACTCTTCATGCCCAAAAAAATCAAAAACTCAACGTCTATGTAAAAAATTTTATAGTTAATGACACCAGTTTAGATAAATTAGGTGAAGATTTAACAAGTGAATTTGAAACTGAACTGATCAATTTGAACCTCTATAATGTTCTTGAACGTCGTCGATATGATAGAATTATGAGAGCTATGGAAACAGAAAATGAAATATCTGATATCCAAAATTTGGGAGCAGCTACATTAGACAGTTTAAAAACATATAGAGCTGATGCTTTGTTTTTTGGTACTCTAGAATATTATAGCACTGATGGTAGATGTAAGATTACAGTTACCTTGCAGGATATATATAAAGGAAATAATATAAAGAAAGATTATTTATATATCGTTATGGGTGATATTAATAATCCAATTTTGCGTAGTCAATTTTTGAAGAGTTTATTGACAAAATTATATTCAAATGAAGTATTTAATGCTAAAAAGGAACAATTTGAGTTTATAGATTCTAAATTAAGAAATTATAAAGCTCGTATTGATGAGATTACAAAAAAATATCAAGATTTAATTGGGATACTATTAGACGATAGGAATCCTGTTCAATATAGCGAAGAGCTAAATCTAAAAATTGAGTCTTATAATGATTTATGGAGAGCATTGAATGAAAACAGAGGCAAATTACTTTTCGATTTTGGTGCTCGTTGGGGTGAGACGATTCAAATGTATTTTAAAGAATTATATACCTTGATTATGGATGATTTTCATGAAAGATTTATTCGTAAACTGGATGACTTACGTATTGAAATTGTTGAATATAGAAGCAGTGAATTTTCAAATAAACGTGAAAAGCAGATTGAAAGAAAAAAAATTGAAGATGACACTAAAGAAATGGCCGAGGAAATTCAAATTGAGTATAATAGAAAAATTCTGCCCAAAGTTAATGAGTT
>JBBSOJ010000207.1:0-5916 GCA_038259855.1 Flavobacteriales bacterium | reverse complement strand
AGATGATTTTTTCAAGATAAAAAATACATTTTTTATTGTTACCGGCACCAAATTGCAAACTAGCGAATTTGTAATAAAAGATCATTTTATGATGTTCGTCAATTCTGCTGCTATATGTTTTCAATTCATATTCGATCGGTGGAATTAGTCCTAAACCGTCGTCAAAACTTCCATCGATAAAATGTTGGTTGATTTTATGAAAATTGGTATATAGAAATACCAAGGTCTGCACATTTTCATCGTTTGGAAAGGACGTCTCCGCAATGGTTTTTTCCAATGCTTGAAGCGTTTTTTGAAATTTTGGTTTGTTTTGAAGAAAAAACATACTTTCGAGCAAATAGTTGTTTCCCTTTAAAAAAAACACGGGATTTTGACTGATCATTGCCGGATGTTCATAAAATAGATCGACCCATTTGGAGGCATATTTGTAACAATTCAAAAAATCCTGTAACAGGAAACTATACCAAAGATGTGCCTTAAAAAGCCAAAGTTTTTCACGAAAACCTAACATTTTGAAATCAAATACTGGCAAGCGGTCCTCAAAATATTGTCGCAACCGCTGACTCTCATCCTCATTTTTAATGTATCCAAACTTCAATATAATACTGTAAAGTTGAAGTGATAAGTTCGATAATTTACTGGCGATCACATTCAATTGGCTCAACTCTTTGGCCTGCACCGAAAGTTCATCGGCTCTCGTGGCGATGCTTCGCGTAATGAATTGTGCCTCAATGACCTTTTCGAGTTCCACAATTTCATAGGCGACATTTTTCTCTTCAAATTGAATCGCGACCTCTTTGGCTTTATCCAATATCTTTAGACTTTGTTTATACAGCCCCTTGTGATATAATATCGATGCAAAATCGAGCTGCTCCCTGATTTGGGATCTTATATTTTGATGCGATGGACTCAATCGCAGACTTATCAGAATCTGTTTGTACAAATGCGCCTTTACATTGGCAAGTTGTTGTTTTTTTACGACCCCAGTTTTTAAAATATCCTTTTCATTGTATGATTTTGCCTTGTCCAAAACGTTGAACAGGTTTAGAAATTTAGAATCGGAATTGACATCCAAACGTCCAACATATAACTTGAACTGACGTTTTTCAGACTTGCTCAACGATTTTATTAACGAAAATAAATTGTCTTTTTGGTCTTTAGTTATCACACAATAATTTATTTAAAACACTGTTTTTCAATATTTTGAATAATCAAAAAAATATTGAACATCGTAAAAAGCCATTCTTTTGATCTCTGAATATTAAATCCAAATTATACATTAGCGAGACAATAAGAAAATTTATTTCCATAAATGTCTAAAACACAGATTCAAATATTCGATACGACCTTGCGAGATGGAGAACAAGTCCCAGGCTGCAAATTGAATACCAATCAAAAATTAATTATTGCAAAACAGCTTGATTTGCTTGGTGTGGACGTCATCGAAGCGGGATTTCCAGTATCTAGTCCAGGTGATTTTGAATCTGTTAGGGAAATTTCAAGAATCGTTAAAAACGCGACGGTGTGTGGACTCACTCGCGCTGTTGAAAACGACATCAAAGTGGCGGCTGAAGCATTAAAAAACGCCAAAAGATCACGAATACATACAGGGATTGGAACGTCTGATTCGCATATAAAATACAAATTTAACTCCACTAGAGACGCTGTGCTACAACGTGCTTTTGATGCTGTTAGATATGCGAAGAGTTTTGTCGAAGATGTGGAGTTTTATGCTGAAGATGCCGGACGAACAGATAATGAATTCCTCGCAAGAGTTTGTGAGATGGCCCTCAAGGCAGGCGCTACAGTGCTCAACATACCAGATACTACAGGCTATTGTTTGCCAAGCGAATACGGGGCGAAAATAAAATATTTAAAAGAGCATGTAAAAGGCATAGAAAAGGCAATTCTTTCTTGCCATTGTCATAATGATTTGGGGTTGGCAACGGCAAATTCCATTGAAGGCATTATCAATGGCGCACGTCAAATAGAATGTACGATCAATGGCATTGGTGAGCGAGCCGGCAACACGTCTTTAGAGGAAGTGGTAATGATCATGAAACAACATCCGTATTTAGATCTTGACACTCATATCAATACGACTATGCTGTTCGGGATGAGTCAATTAGTTTCAGAAAGCATGGGTGTGTATGTGCAACCTAATAAAGCGATAGTTGGTTCCAATGCTTTTGCGCATAGCTCTGGCATCCACCAAGATGGTATGATTAAAAATAGAGGAACTTATGAAATCATCAATCCTAAAGATGTTGGTGTTACTGACTCTGCCATTGTGCTGACAGCGAGAAGTGGTCGTGCAGCTTTAGCCTATAGAGCCAAGCATGTTGGCTATGACTTGACAAAGCTACAATTGGATACGATCTACGCGAACTTTTTGAGTTTTGCAGATACCAAGAAAGAGATTGATGATAACGATATTCATCAAATCATTGAAACCAGTGCCGTTTACCAACAAATCATTTCAGCTTGAGCTTCCAATGATCCGTTTTAATAAACATTATATGGCAAAAAAAACACTGTTTGATAAAGTTTGGGACGCCCATGTGGTCGACGCGATCGAAAACGGACCGCAAGTACTTTACGTTGACACCCATTTGATTCATGAAGTCACAAGCCCTCAAGCCTTTAACGAATTGAAACAGCGGGACATTCCTGTGTTTAGGCCCGATCAGACCGTAGCGACGGCCGATCATAATACACCCACACTCAATCAGCATTTACCCATACAAGATGAGTTATCTCGCAACCAGTTAAAAGAGCTTTCAAAAAATTGCAGTGAAAACAACATCACATTGTATGAATTAGGCCATAAATACAATGGTATTGTTCATGTCATGGCACCAGAACTTGGCATCACCCAACCCGGCATGACCCTTGTTTGTGGTGATAGCCACACCTCCACACATGGCGCTTTCGGTTGCATTGCTTTCGGAATTGGGACTAGCCAAGTAGCGCAAGTGTTTGCCAGTCAATGTTTACTGCTAACGAAGCCTAAAAGTTTAAGAGTTTCAGTCCATGGAACTTTAAAAAATGGTGTTTTACCTAAAGATGTTATTCTGTATATTATTTCAAAGTTAGGGACCAATTCTGGTACAGGTTATTTCTGTGAATATGCGGGAGGTGTGTTTGAAGACATGTCTATGGAAGGTCGAATGACCGTATGCAACATGAGCATTGAGATGGGTGCTCGCGGTGGAATGATCGCACCTGATCAGACGACATTTGACTATATTAAAGGTCGAGAGTTTGCACCTAAAAATGAAACTTTTGACAAGAAAGTCGCTTATTGGAAAACATTACCCACAGAGCCAGACGCCGTGTTTGACAAGGAATACTCGTTCGATGCCCAAGACATTGAACCGATGATGACTTATGGAACAAATCCAGGCATGGGTATGAAAATTTCGGAAACTATTCCTGAACAAAATGATGCATCCTTTGAGAAATCGTTGGAATATATGAATTTTAAAAAGGGAGAATCACTCATAAATAAACCTATTAATTTCGTTTTTATTGGAAGTTGCACGAATTCTAGAATAGAAGATTTTAGAGTTGCTGCAAATTATATAAAGGGTAAACAAAAAGCAGCCAACGTTACGGCATGGCTGGTTCCTGGGAGCAAACAAGTGGAAACTCAAATTATAGAGGAAGGTCTGAACACTATTTTTACTGATGCAGGGTTTGAATTACGTCAGCCAGGTTGCTCAGCCTGCTTGGCCATGAATGATGACAAAATTCCAGAAGGCGAATATTGCGTGTCAACCTCAAACAGGAATTTTGAGGGCCGTCAGGGACAAGGTTCTAGAACCATTTTAGCGAGTCCTTTAATGGCGGCTGCAACAGCTGTAGAAGGGAAAATAGTTGATATTTTAAAGCAACTCAATTAAATGGAAAAATTCACAACATTGACCTCAACGGCCATTCCGCTAGATATAGAAAATGTGGATACAGATCAGATCATTCCAGCTCGGTTTTTAAAAGCTACGGACAAACAAGGATTTGGAGATAACTTATTCAAAGATTGGCGGTTTGATAAAAATGGTGAACTCAATACTGATTTCGCTTTGAATCGATCTGAATATTCAGGAAGAATTTTAGTTGCCGGGACTAATTTTGGCTGTGGCTCTAGCCGAGAGCATGCGGCGTGGGCACTCACTGGTTATGGATTTAAGGTGATTGTATCCAGTTTTTTTGCAGATATTTTTAAGGGTAACGCTTTGAATAACGGCCTACTACCCGTACAAGTGTCACCGGAGTTCTTACAGGTATTGCTATCTGAAATTAAAGAAAATCCATTGCTAGTATTATCAGTTGATTTAAAAGAACAGATAATAGCAATCGAAGGCACTAATTTTAAGGAAGGGTTCGCAATTGATTCCTACAAAAAAACATGTATGATTCATGGTTATGATGACATCGATTATCTATTGAGTAAAAAAGAAGCCATTGAGACATTTGAAAGAAAAAACAGATGACCTGGCAGTAGGCGATAGGCGGAATTTGGAATTTGGAATTTGGAATTTGGAATTTGGAATTTTTTAAAGATAAAAGAACATCATTATTAATCAATTGTATAACAAATACCTAAAAAGCGTTAGCGATTGAACGGCCTGTTTGAGCTCTCCCGATTTTTCATCGGGAAGCGAGTAGTGAAAGCGCGACCCATAGGGTAACGCCCAAAGTATAGAATTAAAAAAAATCCCTGTTTGAGCAGGATTGAAAATTATGAAATTAAATATTGCAGTGTTACCAGGTGATGGTGTCGGTCCGGAAGTGACCGCCCAAGCCATTAAAGTCTTAAAGGCGATTGCCTTACAGTTCAATCACACCTTTGTGTTTAAGGAAGGCCTTGTTGGCGCTATAGCCATCACTAAAACAAAGCACCCGTTACCAGATGCTACGTTGGAGTTGTGCAAGGCTGCTGATGCCATCTTGTTTGGTGCCATTGGAGATCCAAAATACGATAATGATCCTTCGGCTAAAATTCGCCCGGAACAAGGCTTGCTCAAGCTTCGTAAGGAGCTGGAATTGTATGCCAACATTCGACCTGTTAAAGCGTATGATGCACTTATTGATAAATCGCCCTTAAAGCGTGAGATCATAGAAGGAACTGATATTAGCATTTATAGAGAATTGACCGGTGGCATCTATTTTGGTGAAAAGCACACGAGTGAGGATGGTGATACCGCATCGGATCTTTGTGAATACACACGTCATGAAATTGAACGCATCGCACATTTGGCATTCAAAGCTGCCCAAGCCAGACGCCAAAAATTAACACTCATTGATAAGGCAAACGTTCTCGAAACCTCCCGCCTTTGGCGTAAAGTGGTCACAGAACTTGCCGCTGATTACAAAGACGTTGCGTTGGACTTTCTGTTTGTAGATAACGCTGCGATGCAAATGATCTTAAATCCAAAGCAATTTGATGTTATATTAACCGAGAATCTGTTCGGAGATATTATCAGCGACGAAGCAAGTGTCATCGGTGGTTCCATTGGTTTGTTGGCATCGGCCTCTATTGGCGACACTTATGCCATGTTTGAACCGATACATGGCTCATATCCTCAAGCAAAAGGCAAAGGGATCGCGAATCCGATTGCTTCCATTTTATCGGCGGCCCTATTATTGGAACATTTTGGACTATACGAAGAAGCTAAATTGATCCATCAGGCTGTTGACACCTCATTGAGGCTCGAAATTACCACACCTGATCTCAATACATCTATCAATAAAATTTCTACAAGTAAGGTTGGTAATTTTATTGAGGATTTTATCAATCATCCTAATGATAGCAATAAAAATTTCATGAACATCCATCTAGGGCAGTCGACAATCATATAATTAAAATCAAAGCACGATTATTAGATTTGAAAAAAAGCACTTACATAGTGCTTT
>JBBSOJ010000206.1:0-5918 GCA_038259855.1 Flavobacteriales bacterium | reverse complement strand
TCACCGTCCCACTGCGAATTAAAATGGAGGGCATTGTCTCCGTATTTGGATGTAACATCACTTTCACCCTTGAGATCTTCTGCAATCATGATTTTGCCAGGAAATTTATCATGTAGATGTGAATTTATCTGTTGCATCATGGCGGTCCCTTCAACGTTGATCTCTTTTACATATCCAATACCGCCATCTTTGTCTCTTATATAAGAAGTTGCATCCCAACGCAAGCCATCACAGCGGTACGCTTCTAACCACATGATGGCATTGTCCGTGATGTACTGTCTTACTTCTGGTCGGCCATAATCTGGGCGCGTTTGGCCCCAGGGTGTTTCAGAACGATCATCATTGTAAAAATAAATACCACCTTTATCATTCTCGCTCCAACCATCAAATTGCCATAAATCCATATCGGATGGTCCAAAATGATTGTAGACCACATCATTTATAACCGCTATTCCCAAAAGATGCGCCTCATCAATGAATTTTGCCAGTGCCTTTGGGCCGCCATAATCCCTTTCAACTGCAAAAGGTGCAGCGGGATTATAGCCCCAAGAAATATCACCGGCAAATTCTGTAATTGGCATAATCTCAATGCAATTGATTCCCAATGCTTTCAAATAAGATAATCTGCTGATTGCATCTTCAAAGGTACCGACCGTATCCTTATCGGTTCCTCTAAAAAAAGTGCCGATATGCAATTCGTAAATAACCAGTCGATTCCAATCTGGCATTATAAAATCGTTGCACTTCCATTCAAAATTTAACGCACAAATCACAGAATTTCCATTACTATTTGTCATTTCTCTGGCATAAGGATCGTTTTTTTGAAATGTATCTTCCTGATTTTTAATAACAAATTTGTATTCATGACCTTCCTTCGCGGTATCAACAAAAATAGACCAGAACCCACTTCCATCGGAAGCCAAATCATGCGTCGTTTCATTCCAATCGTTGAAATCTCCAATCACCCAAACTGCATCTGCATGAGGCGCCCAGACTTTAAAATTGGTACCGCTATTATTCGCATTTGGGATGGCGCCCATAGCTGTATGAGCTTCTCTTTGAGGTTTTTGAGTGGTTTTCATAACATGATTTTAATCGCAAATGTACAGTGCTGAATAAGCTGATACTTAACCGAAATCAGCATTTTTTTAACTGTTTTAGTTTTTTGTAAATGAATACCAATTATAACCTATATCTTGAGCACAACAATGCAATATTCAGGGAGTAATGGCAAATAATTATGAAATTATAGGAACAGGTAAAACTCATTTGGTGTTCGTTCATTATTTTGGTGGAGATGCTGGCAGTTGGAGGTGGTTGGCGAAGCGATTGTCAAAAAAATTCACCTGTATCTTATTGAATCTTCCAGGTTTTAATGAAACTCCAATGGAGGAGGAGCCTTCTATTTATTTTTTTGCTAAATATATAAATGACCAAATTGCCACATTAAATCTTAAATCGTATGTATTATGTGGTCATTCAATGGGTGCGAAATTAGTATTATATGCTGCCCTGATCAATGAAGCGACCAGGCCTAAAAAGATTCTTTTGATAGCGCCGTCACCACCAACGATAGAAAATATGTCAGCAGACGAAAAAAAGCGTATGTTGAACCATCCGAATAGGGAAGAAGCTATTGCAACTGTTGAAAATGTCACAAAAAAACATCTTAAGAAAGGTAAATCTGAATACGCAGTGGAATCACAATTGAGAATTCAACCCAACGTTTGGGATTGGTGGATCAATGTAGGCATGAAGCATGATATTTCTGATAGAATCAATGGTTTGGAAATCCCCACCGTGGTTATTTGCTCAAAAGATGATCCCGTCATTTCAATGGATGCTATTTATAAAGACGTCATGCCTTATCTCTCAAAAGGGACTTTATTGGTGTTGAGCGGGGTAGGGCATTTGATTCCTATGGAAACCACTAGAAAATTAGCCAGACATATTAAGAGAATTGGTTCTATCGACTTGTAGAAGTTGAGATACGAAAAGGAAAAAGGCAAATGCTGAAAGATAAATTTCACATATAAAAATCCAAAATCCAAAATCCAAAATCCAAAATCCAAATTTCGAATCTCGAAGACCTAAATCCGTAATATAAACGCTGCAATCCAAACGTTATAAGCTAATGGTAAGAGCAAAAAGGTTACACCCAATAGCTAAAAAAAGCTCCAGATTTAGGATAAATCAAGAGCTTTTCAGGTGTTTGTTATAGCTTCTAACCGAAAGCAGACTCTACGGCGCCACCATCAATCCGAATGTTGGAACCATTGATATAACTAGCATGTTCAGAACATAAAAAGGCCACCATGGAGGCTACTTCTTCAGTTCTGCCTCGACGTTGCATGGCGATATGAGGACGGTGTTCTTTTACAAAGTCATTCACTGCTTCCTCCACTGTAGATCCTTTTTCTTCTGCCAATTCTTCCATCATGGCATCTGTCATTGGTGTTTCAATGAAAGCGGGTGAAATAACATTAAACAGTATATTTTCTTTAGAATAGGATCTCGATAAACATTTTGATAGATTGATAATAGCCGCTTTACAGGCATTATATGGGCTTTCTTCTATATAGGGCTGAAATGCATTTTCTGAAGCCACCAAGATCATGCGTCCCCACTTTAGTTTCTGCATATGGGGTACAAAGGCACGAGCGACGCGCACGGCGCCCATAAGATCAACTTCAATTGTTTTCATCCAATCATCATCCGTCAATTTTAAAAAATCATCAGCAGCACCTCGCGCACCTGCAGCGTGAAAAATAATGTGCGCACCCCCAAATTCCTTTTCAATTTTATCAGCCATTGCGACGACTTGCTCGTTTTTTGAAATGTCAGCCGCTATACCCATCACTTTAGCGCCATGGTTACATTCTTTTTCTACTTGTTTAACGGCATTTTTTAACCCAGCGTCATCTTTCCTGTCTGAAAGAATGATATTCACACCTTCTCTTGCTAAAAACTTTGCTGTTTCAATACCGATACCGGAATCGCCTCCGGTAATTAAGGCCGTTCTGCCTTTTATTTTTAAATCCATAATTATATTTATTTAATATTAACCATTTGTTGTAAAACCAGGATAGCAGGTCATGCCACCATCTACAAAAAGCGTGGTGCCATTGACATAGTCTGATTCATCAGAAGCGAGCCAAACCGCTGCTTTTCCCATATCTTCAGGTTCTCCCATTCTTTTTTGAGGAACTAGTTTTAGAATCTTTTTCAGACCTTTAGGATCATCCCAAGAATCTTTATTGATATCTGTTTTTGTGGCTCCTGGAGCCAAGGAGTTACATCGAATGCCATGAGGGCCATATTCTTGGCAGATACTCTGCATCAACATCGCTAATCCTCCTTTGGAAGCCGCATAGTTTGAATGGCCGGCCCAAGGAATAACTTCATGAACAGAACTGATATGAATCAGTTTCCCTAGTGCTTTGGAAATATCAGGTCGTTCACCTCGTTTTAGAAATTCGTTAATGGCCTCTTTTGCACATAAAAATTGACCAGTGAGATTGACATCAATCACTTTTTGCCAGGCATCCAAAGGCATTTCGTGCAATTTATGATCCATCTGAATGCCCGCATTTGCTACGCAAATGTCTATAGTACCAAATTCCTTGATGCTTTTATTGAAAAGTTGCTTTACTTCATCTTCCTTGCTGACATCTGCTTTTATGACCAACACCTTAACGTCTCCATATATTTCAGATAGAAGATGTGCTGTTTCTTCAGCTCCCTCTTTATTATTGGCATAATTGATCGTTACATTGGCACCTTCTTTGGCAAACTCTATCGCGATAGCTCTCCCTATACCGCCACTTGAACCAGTAATGATAGCACTCTGATTGATTAAACGCTTATTCATAGTTTACTCTGTTTTCTCAAAAATATTTCATGTCAAGGATATCAATTGACTCATTGCGTTATAATCCTAACGTAATGAAGTGTTTAATTGAGATTAAGATTTGGATCTTATTGAAACTATAATGGTTATAATTGGATATTCGATTTTTGGTCTTTAGGCCTTCAACATTAGAAAATGACATTTTTTTTAAAATTGTCAATTGACTAAACTTCTCTTAGAACGTATTATGTGATTAGGAGCAACATGGTGATCAAGTCTGATTGTTAGTAATTGTTATACCGTTCATATTTCTTGTAATTGAAGCATTGTGCTTAACGCTTAATTATTAATTTAGAGACTATTAATAATAAAAAAAATCAAGATATGTCAGATAGCAAGAAAACATCCGAAAAGGAAAAATTTGATCCGGAAAACCATAAAAAAGTTGAGAAAGGTCCGATCAAGAAAGAATCGAAAAGCCAATATGGTGAAAAGAACAAGGACGATCGCAGATTGGAAGGAACGAAAACCCCTAATAAAGACTGATAATTTTTAGCGGAATCAAAAAAGCAGCAGCTGTATTTAAGTGAAATATAGTTGCTGCTTTTTTTTGGGTTCAAACATTTTATAATATACTATTCATAGAATATAGTTGATAGTTTTAATAACTGGGATTTCACCTACATAGTTCCATAGTTATTTTTGTAAAAAAAAGCGGTACTCAAAATCTGAATTAATTCACTTTTTCTTGAGCATTTTCTTTGCCATTCTCAATTTTCTCTTCTACTTCAACAGTTTCTTCGGCATCAAGCTTACCATTGGTATCAGGTTTTTCTCTTTTTTTATGATGAATTTCGTAATAAACACCAAAATGGTCACTCCCAAAATTACTCGTAAGTTCCATTTTATCGACATATAAATCTTCTGTAATAAAAAGATGATCTAAAGGAAACCTTACTAATCGATAGCCTGCATGGAAGGTTGGAAAAAAGCCACGCCCTTCCCGAGGGTCGATCATTTTGGTCATTTTCTTAAACAGACGTGTTGTTCTGCTCCATACCACATCATTCATGTCACCGAAAACCACACATGGTTGATCTAACGTCCGGATGTGTTTCCCAGTTAACATAAGCTCCGCATCCTGTTCTTTTGAAGTTTCATTTTCAGTAGGGCTAGGAGGTGCGGGATGCAAGCAGGCAAAAAATACGGATGTTTGTTTATTGATTTGATAATCAAAATGAATTGATGGAATGTTGTCCTCAACTTTAAAATGCGTGGTAACCTTATCTAACTCTTTTTTCGAATAGAGATGCATCCCATAAAAATTCTCCAATGGAATTTTCACCTGAAACGGATAATGCGTTTCAATATCAGTCAGTGCCAGTTCCCAATTGTTATTGGTTTCCATGGTAAGCACAAGGTCAGGATCATGGAGTTTTACAAGGTCCTTAAGTTTGTCATATTGTGTATTGGTCTGTAAGACATTCATTGCCAAAATAGAAACCATACCGTCACTCTCACTTGATGAATCTCTGCGCTTGTAGAGTTTTGTGTAGGGAAGTACTTTAACCAATTGATAGATGAAGGCACCAGCGAGACCAACAACTAATAGGTACTGAAAGGTGCCATAATCTCGTTCAAACACCAGCATTAAAATCAATAAAACAAGTTCGATAGCCATGGATTGGATTCTCACGAAATCAGCCGTCCTAAAAAACCAATGTGTAAAACCTGTTGCCGGAAAGAAGGGTGTTATTATAAATATGACACTAAAAATATAAATCACTATCATGAGAATGAGCAAAATTCAAGTTAGTTGGTTAAATTAACCGTGAAGAAAATAAAATTTTTCCTAATAATCACCTTTCAGCGGAATTTTCACATTCTATTAAGATTGAAAATTATCAAATTTATTTCAAAAGCCTTTGAAAGCAATCAATTGAAAAATTTACGCTCATTTTACACATAAACCTATGGGGTCGCTCCGCAAACATTTTAATATTTACTGATGTACTATTTCCGGAATAGGGATTTACTTTTTGCGCAATCGGATTGGGCCTTTGGCTTT
>JBBSOJ010000205.1:0-5945 GCA_038259855.1 Flavobacteriales bacterium | reverse complement strand
AGCCAACTATTATAATTCGCAGTTTAAAGACCAACAGCTAATTAAATTAAGCGACCTTAAGCGATTAAATGTAATTTATGCTAAAATGTCTAAAGACCAAAAAGCAAATGCGGAACCGTTTCCTGATTTTCCACCACCGCCACCGCCATTACCTGCCGAGTTAAAAGAATCGCCACAAATTGTTCAAATGCACGACATACCACCGCCACCACCAATCCCTGCAAACGCCACTAAACAGCAGAAAAAAAAGTACCAAATCGCCATAGACAATTATAATAGTCAAAAACAAGGCTACATTTATAAACATAAAAACAAAGATGGAAAAATTGTTGATGTGATTGTTGTTCCTGACCCTAACGAAATGCCTCCTCCGCCTCCACCACCAAGATTGCCTTTGGATCATGTCAAGGAAATGGCTAAAAAAGGGGCATCTTTTTACTATGAGAACAAATCGATTTCATCAGATGACGCCATTCAACTTTTGAAAGAAAATAAAGACCTTAATATTTCAACAAAGGAAAAGGATTCGAATGAACCGATAGTTTATATAAGTAAAGAGCCTAATGTCATTAAAAAACAACGTAAAAGTGACGAAGCCGTTATGCTCAATGGAAGAAGATCGAATGATAATATGTATACTCTTACAAAATCCGAATTGAGCAATGTCGAATTATCCATTGATAAAGGAACAATAACTGACTTCAAATTTAAAATTCCAGGTAAGCCAACCGTTTCTGTCAAAGGAAATCGGTTGAGTGAAGAGGCCAAATTACTGCTCGAGTTCGTTAACAGTGGAGATGCCCTACAGTTGTTCATAATTAAGAACTCTGATAATGCCGTTCACTCTCCTATTTTGATTGAAGTAAAATAAAAGTGAAATTATTATAGAGAACAGACCTAATAGTCCGAAAGATTCGAGACTATTAGGTCTTTTTTATTCAAAAGGTGTAACAAAACAACTAACATAACGTTCTAATAGTCAATCAATCAAAAATCAATCGTAATATGTTAAAAAAGTTCTTTATCATCTGTTCCGGTTCCGATCGTGACATTCTAGACAATTGTTCCAATGGCGAACAAAACAAATATGCAGGCATTGGAGCCACGGTCTTTTTTACGGCTGTGATGGCATTTATCGCCGCTAGTTATGCGCTCTTTACTGTGTTTGATAATGCATACATAGCTGTTGGTTTTGGCCTTATTTGGGGCTTACTGATATTTAATCTCGATCGTTTTATCGTGTCTACCATTAAAAAGCGTGGTGGATTTATAGACGAAATGATTCAAGCGTCACCACGAATTATATTGGCTATCATAATCGCTGTCGTGATCTCAAAGCCTCTGGAACTTAAAATTTTTGAAAAAGAAATCAATCAAGTACTATTAGAGCAAAAAAATGATTTGACACTTGCCAACAAAGATCAATTAGCACAACAATTTGATCCCAAGATAAAAAGCTTACAGAATGACATTAGTAATTTACAGTCTCAAGTCGCTATAAAAGCATCAGAAGTAGAGGCGCTTTATGCTGTATATATTAATGAAGCGGAAGGAACCGCTGGTACAAAACGATTGGGCAAAGGACCCGTTTATGAAGAAAAGCGTCAAAAGCACGACGCCGCGTTAACGGAATTACAGCAAGTTAAGATGCTTGCAAATGAAAAAATCGGATTAATTGAATCAGAAATTGCTGAATTGCAAACTGACTATAACGGAAAAGTCACCTCAACACAACCCATAATTGATAATTTTGATGGTTTAATGGCGCGCATCAATGCGTTGAATGAACTACCATGGCTGCCTTCGTTTTTTATATTTCTATTGTTCTTGGCAATTGAAACCTCTCCAATTTTCGCAAAACTGTTGTCACCAAAGAGTCCGTATGATTTTAAACTTGAAGATGAGGAAACCGCCGTCAAAACTTGGGTAGAACAAAAAGTTAATGAACGCCAAGTGCTCTTGAAAACAGATATGGAGATCAACAACAAAATATACAACGACATTGCCGATGAAGACGAATTATACACGTATAAACGCACTAAAGCCAGAGAATTGATGCAACTGCAGGCAGACGCTTTTTTTAAACATCAAAAGAACGCCTTATAATATTACGCGGCAGCTTCTTCAGATTTAAAATGCTCATACAAATCATCGCATCCAATACCAACAATGGATAGACTTTTTTGTCTTGAAATGGATTCATTATGTAATTGTGCCAAGGCATCCACACCGTAACGGTCAATACTTGTCAGACCTTCAATACTTAAGGTAAGAGAGTTGAATCGTTCGAAGATGTCATTGAATTCACTTTTAAAGAGATTGACATTCTGCTTGTTAAGTACACCTCTAATTCTGAATTGATTGTTGTAGCTTGTAATTTCTATAGTCATAATAACCTGATTAAATATGATGAAACATTTGATTTGGTCTTGTTAACGAGGGAATTATGGTATAAATATCAAATTAAAATTACGGTTAGGTCTAATTTTTCGATAAGACGCTTAATACTAAGGTTTAAGAAGACCATTCGGTCATAATTAACGACGAACGTCGCAGATCATGATTGGTGACATAAAAAAAGAAAGTCAAATTACTCAAAAGCAGATGTTTGAAACCAATGGCATTGGATTTTATTTTGAGGTTAAAATTTCCGATCGGGATGGTACATGTGTAAATCAATGGACGATTTTTTATCCGAGATGATGTCAGAAACCAATTTTCCCGTGCCCGTGCCCATACTCCATCCCATCATCGCATGGCCTGCCGCAAGCGTCAGATTGTTGCATTTGGACGATTTTCCGATATAAGGCAGACCGTCTGGAGTCACAGGCCTCAATCCGCATGCTGCATCACTTTTTTCCGCATCGCTTAAATGGATTTCCGGGTAATATCGGTTTGCAGCATTCGCAATGGCTTCCACCCGTGTTTTGTTAATATGGTGATTGATTCCGGCGATTTCCATCGTACCAGCAAAACGGGTAAAGCCATTCATAGGGGTCACAGCCGCTTTTGCCTCACAAAGAATGGACGGAATTTTTATGCCTGTTGGGTTATTTGTATTAATACGATACCCTTTGCCTGGTTGCAAAAGTAATTTTAATCCTAATTTGGCACTCAATTGATGGCTCCAAGATCCTGCTGCCAAAACAAATTCGTCTCCACTCAAAGTTTGCTGATCTGTTCTGACGGACATGATCGCGTTATTTCTAATCTCTAGATCCACTACCCGTTCATTCGGGAAAAATTGGACACCTTTCACTTTTAAAAGTGCTTTAATTTCCGTCATAAACTCTTGTGGTGTGGTGTGGGAATCGCATTTGTAATACATAGCTCCCAACGCATTGATAGCAACTTCAGGCTCCAATACTTTTAGAGCTTCAGGCGTCATAAATGTAACATCCAATCCTTCATAGGTGGCTAATTCTGCGGCTCTAATTTCGTCATCCAGCATCTTCTGTGTCTGACATAGCATCAAAAGTCCTTTTTTCTCATAATGAAATGACAGTTGCTCATCATTCTTAATGCTATCATACAAATCTTGACTCAACAACGTCAAATCTTTTATAGCAGGAATCGCTTTTTTGACATGATGACTAGTACACGATTTGTTGAAAGCCAATGCCCACTTCAAAAAATCAATATCAAGTCGTGGCTTTATATACAACGGACTCGCCGAATTGAACATCCATTTAAGGCCCTTTTTCATCACACCGGGCGCTGAAAGCGGAACAATATGACTTGGAGATAAGTAACCAGCATTTACGTAAGATGCGCCTGAATCCATATTGGATTGATCTATCAACGTTACCTGATGCCCTTCTTTTTGAAGATAGTAGGCGGAACACAATCCGATGATTCCACCGCCAATAATGATTACTTTTTTGCCCATACTAAATTACTTGAAATCCAAATGCATAGGGATCATCATCAGGGTCGATAGTGATGGTGTTTTGTCCATAAATTTTCGCCCATCCTTTTATGCTTGGGATGATCGCCAGCTTACCATCTAAAGTAGTTTCTTTTTCGACGCGACCAATAAATTTACTTCCAATAATACTTTCATGGATAAAATCTTCTCCAACCTGCAATTTCCCTTTGGCATATAGTTGTGCCAATCGCGCTGAAGTCCCGGTTCCGCAAGGACTTCGGTCGATGGCTTTATCACCATAAAATACGGCATTTCTTCCTGAAGAGGTGGAGTCGATCGTCGTGCCTGTCCATAATAGATGGGTGACATCCCTAATGGTTTTATTTTCTGGGTGCACAAAATGGTGTGGATATTTTTCATTGATGCCTTGCCGCACGACTTGCGAATATTGAATGATTTTGGAGGCTGAAAAATTCTCAATTCCCGAAAAATTTTCTTGCGCGTCTATAATAGCATAGAAGTTTCCACCATAGGCAACATCAAAAGTGAGCATTCCTAATTCCGGACAATCAATTTTTAGATTCTCAGCTGCCAAATAGCTTTTGACATTCGTTAGTTTTACCCAATCGACTTTGGAATTTGTTTGTTGGTATTCAATTTCCACCAATCCTGCAGGAGCTTCCATCCGGATTTTTCCTGGAATTTTCGGGGTCACCAATCCTTGTTCAATAGCGATTGTAATTGTCCCGATGGTGCCATGACCACACATTGGCAGGCATCCAGAGGTTTCGATGAATAAAATGGCAAAATCATTGTTTACATCATGCGGCGGATACAGTATAGAACCACTCATCATATCATGACCTCGAGGTTCGAACATCAGTCCTTTTCTAATCCAATCAAATTCTTGCAAAAAATGCTGACGCTTCTCACCAATCGACGCTCCAATCAATTCTGGCCCACCTTCTTTTATCAATCTCACGGGATTTCCGCAGGTATGCGCATCGATGCATACAAATATGTGTTTTGCCATTAATCAGTCTCTAGTTGTATATTGAAAATTGGACGTTAAGGTAGCTCATATTATGATTCAGAAGTGGCGATTTATAACCAAAAGGAAAGGCAATTCATCTTAATTTTTCTTCACATATTTGGTGATGATCACAATGTGCTGACCGTCCACTTTTCCTTCAATATACTCCGCATTGTCATGATCTAAACGGATGTTTCTCACCGCTGTGCCTTGCTTGGCAACCATACTTGAGCCTTTCACTTTTAAATCTTTTATCAAAACTACTGAATCGCCATGTTCTAAAATCACACCATTGACATCGCGATGGATGATTTTTGCGGATTCGTCTTCGTGCTCGCCTGTGGCTCGTGCCAAAGCCAAAGCCTCATCATCGAGATACATCATATCCAACAAATCTTTTGGCCAACCTTCAGCTCGTAATCTTTGGAGCATACGCCACGCCATGATTTGAACAGCCACATGTTCGCTCCACATACTATCATTGAGACATCGCCAATGATTGGCATCCATTTCAACATTGCCTTCGATTTGGTCTAAACAGGTTTTACAAACCAAGACATCGTTGGCTACATTTTCATTTAAAGATGGAGGAATGGTGTATTGTGATAAGCCTTCTTTGGAAGTACACAATTCACATTGGTTGTTGCTTCGGTCTTGAAGCATTTGGAGAACAGTCATGATGATTTACGAATTAGGATTTTTGAAATTCCAAAAATAAAATTTCCAAAAACCAATTGAATAATGATGATTTTTTAAGTCCTTCAAAGATAGAAGCTTTTTGTAATTTGAAATTGGGATTTTTGGATTTCATTTTAGCGATTCCCGCATCTTTTTAGTCATTCCCTTAATGACCATATCGTAGGAATGATCAATAAGGTGCGTAATCAATTTTACGGACAAAGCCCCTGAATGAACATACACACTATTCCATTGTTGCTTGTGCATGTGATAGCCCGGTTGTATGCTATCATATTCCGCTCTTAATTCTAGTGCATAATCTGGGTCACACTTTACATTGATATAAGCATCTCCTTTTTCCCAAGT
>JBBSOJ010000204.1:0-5983 GCA_038259855.1 Flavobacteriales bacterium | reverse complement strand
TGCCCACAATGTTCAATCCTATAAAAAGATTGTAAGCGGTCTTTTCCGAAATCTTCTGACCAATAATCAAGTTGTGAGGTCTGTTGATCCTATCGGTGTCAACATCAAAAATATCATTGATGATATTTCCGGCGGCGGCCAAGCATAAGGTCGAAATTATCAATAAGGCCATGCCAAACCAATTGAGCATTATGGCAGCGCCAAAAGGTACTAATAGGGCATATTTGATCAACAACTGAGTAACAGCGATGATTAGAAGATTTTTATACCGGACGAGCTTAAGAAGGTTCAATCTAAATAAATTTTATTGGAAGTTGCGTTTCAACATACTCAGTCATTACAAAGCTATAGAAATCATTACTTCAAGTGGTCATTTTTTAAAGACCGTCATTTTAACAATTTCCATGGCAATGATAAGTAATACTATCACAATACTGATTGTGATCACCCAAATTTTTAAGGTATTTATCTCATTGGATTTTCGCACCTTATTCTTTATCTCTACCCGATCGGCAGCAGAGAGTTTGTTACTATCAAAATCAACAGATTTTGCCTTGTAGCTTGCTGAATTTAATTTGTGCTTTATTTCAGAGAAAAATGGCCGATTTGATTGGTTATTTGCGCCAGTACCATATCCAAAACCTGCCTTATGCCTTCTTTTGTTTCTAGCCAATTTATATATTTCTTCTAACTTTAGTCGTACTTAGCGTTGAAATGTCCAAACCACTTTCCTTGAACCTTGAGGACTTGTTCTATGACATCGCGAACACATCCTTGACCGCCATTTTTATGAGAAATGTATTTGGAGATTGACTTGATTTCTTGAACCGCATCTTGAGGACAGGTCGGCAGTCCAACCAATTCCATCACAGGAAAGTCTGGAATATCATCTCCCATATACAATACATGTTCTGCTCGTATATCATATTTCTTTAAATATTCAAGCAATTGCTCTTCCTTATTATGAGAATTTAGATACACATCTCCGATTCCGAGTCCATTCAAACGCAACTTCACACCCTCATTCGATCCTCCCGAAATGATACAAATATTATATCCAGAAACTATCGCAGTTTTCATAGCAAAGCCATCTTTAGTGTGCATGGTTCGTAACATCTCGCCCGATGTGGTTACGGCAATGCTGCCATCTGTTAGCACGCCATCCACATCAAATATAAATGTGGTGATCTTGTTTAAATATTCTTTATAGCTTTTTTCTTCCATAACTACTGTGTTGAATAAGGACTTGATTAAGGTTTAAATTTTTCGGTGTTATTAATTGTTAAATGATTACATAGTTACTTTTAGAAATCTTCAAAAAAATGAAGAAGTAGACCTATTAACTAACTTAATTTTTTGGTCTTTTCAAAACTATGTGTTTTTTGGATGGATCGTGTCATGAGTTCATAAATTGCTTTGTGATGATCATTATCCAATTGTTTCAGTTGTTTTTTGATGGTGCGCTTGTCATGGCGTTTCGCTGGTCCGGTTTGAGCCATAAAAGGTGAAATGTGTTGTACTTTTTTCGCAGTTTCCAAAATCAAGGGTTTCAGAATGTCGAATTCAGCACCTTCAGATTCTGTGATCTCGTGCGCAATACGATAGAGCTGGTTGGTGAAATTATTCACGAATACCGCGGCCAAATGAAGACCTCGACGCTGATCGCTATTCACCTTGTGTGCATCGCTGCCTAAAGCTGCCGCCAATGATTTTAATAATTTAAGATCTTTCTTGTCAATGACTTCAATGCAAATTGGCACCTCTTTAAAATTGATCTCAACACCCTTACTGAAGGTTTGTAATGGATAAAACACGCCACGACGCAGTTTCTTATCCAAATCGTAGATACCGACACTTCCCGATGTATGCACCACTAATCTGTTATCAAAATTCAATGCTGAAGACAATCCTTCAATGGCATCATCGCTCACAGCGAGAATATATACATCGGCTTGCTTCAATTGCATTAAATCGTCTGTTATAGGCACCTCATTTTGATACTGTAATATAGGTTTCAAGTGCCGATTATACCATTGTGCTACAACGACCTTATCTGATTTTTGAAACGCATTGAATAAATGTGTGGCCACATTTCCAGCGCCAAGGAGTACTACTGAATTCATGATGCTAAAATACAGAACAAAACCTCAAACTTCAAGATTTATGGTTTGAAAATTTGTCATGGCACCTCGAAAACCTAACCTCGAAAATTAGAGTTTCAATCCTCAATAAAATCACAACATCGAATGCGATTTTATATCGAATTTTTACTCCAATTTTAACACCTTTTAACTCTATCATAACCAACTAAAAGCCTTAAATTTGCACTGCTGAATTCAATGCCTTAAAAATTGCTTCCAATCATGCAAAAAAAAATCGCTAATATTCTTTTCTCAACCCGATTAACTGCTATTTTATTTATTGTTTTCGCAGTTGCCATGGCAGTAGGTACCATCCTCGATAGAAACATGGATACCTCTCCAACACCCTACACCAGAACCTTAATTTATAATGCCTGGTGGTTTGAAGCCATTATGGGATTTTTCGTTATTAACTTCATTGGAAACATGTTCCGTTATCGCTTGTTGCGAAAAGAAAAATGGGCTACACTTTTGATACATTTATCTTTCATTTTGATAATTATTGGCGCCTTTGTAACACGTTACGTGAGTTTTGAAGGAATGATTGCAATTCGGGAAGGCGAAAGTGAATCAGAATTCATGTCCCAGAAAACCTATATCACAGCGTATATCGATGGGGATTATGTCGTGAACGGTGTAGCCCAAAGAAAGGTGATTGAAGAAGCAGTTGATTTTTCCCCTAGAATGGAGAATAGCTTTAAAACAACGACTGAATACAATGGTAAAGAAGTAACCTTCGAACTTGAAAATTTCATATCGGGTGCCGAGAAAGATATCGTTCCTGATGAAAGTGGTGAGGAATATTTAAAATTAGTTGAAGCAGGCGAAGGCCAATCACATAATCATTTTTTGAAAACGGGAGAGGTTCAGAGCATTCATAACGTATTGATTTCGTTGGATAAACAAACAGAGGGAGCAATAAATCTGACTAATACTCCCGAAGGATTGATGATTCAATCACCTTATGAGGGAGAGTATATGACCATGGCCACAAGGGCACAAGGGACTTTGGTTAAAGATAGTTTGCAACCATTGGTATTGCGTTCGAGATATCTTATTGGCAATATGGCAATGGTGTTCCCAAAACCTGTGGTCAAAGGAACATTTGACATTGTCAAAAAACCTGTGATTTTAAAAGGTGATGAAGAGGGCTTGAATATGAAGGTCACTGCGAATGGTGAGACTAAATATTTTAAACTTTTGGGGGGTCAATGGAAAAATAATCCGTTTGAGCAGATGAACGTAGGCGGAATGGATATTGCCATTCGTTATGGCGCAAAAATATTGGAATTGCCTTTTGAAATTAAGCTTAATGATTTTATTGCAGAACGTTACCCTGGTACAGAAAACAGCTATTCGTCCTACGAAAGTAAAATATCAGTGATTGATGAAGATAAAGAGAATTTTGATTATCATATTTATATGAATCACATATTGGATCATGATGGGTATCGTCTTTTCCAAGCAGATTTTGATCGCGATGAAAAGGGAACAATTTTATCGGTAAGTCATGATTTTTGGGGAACTTGGATCACCTATATTGGCTATTTTATATTGTATTTAGCCCTATTAGCCATTCTTTTTGATAAGAATACACGATTTGCGGATCTTAAGCGCATGCTCGATAAGGTTAAAAAGCAAAAACAGAAAGTTGTCACTGTAGCTATTTTGTTAATATCGTCACTGACCTTTGCGCAGCCGCATAGCTTCGATCAAGATCATGGGCAGGGTAAGGCGACAAAAGCGCAGATAGACTCCGTATTAAGAGCAAATATCGCTCCTAAAGCGCATGCCGATACGTTTGGTCATATGGTCGTTCAGGATTACGGTGGGCGAATGATGCCCATGGATACTTATGCTTCTGAAGTACTGCGAAAATTAAGTAAAAGTGATACTTACGAGGACTTTAGTGCCAGTCAGGTGTTTTTGTCAATGAATGAAAGTCCCTTGTTGTGGTGGAATGTGCCCATCATCTATCTCAAGCAAAAAAAGGCCGACACCATCCGTAGTATTATTGGCGCCAAAAAAGATCAAGAATTTGTTACTTTGGTGGATTTCTTCACTGAAACCGGTGATTATAAGTTGGCTCCTTATATTGAAGAAGCCTATAAAGCACAAATCCCAAACGGATCACAAAAAGAATTTAAGGAAGCTGATCAGCGGGTCAATTTACTTTATAATGTAATCGAGGGACGAGCTTTGAAAATTTTCCCTGTACCGGATGATGAGAATAACAAATGGATTTCAGCGCAGGAATTTCGTAAAGAAAACTACCGAGAGAAAATACAAGACTCTCTCTATGGTAATTTTATCAATAATGGTTTCAGCGCCTATCTATTAACCCTAAATAACGCGAAGCAAACTGGTGATTTTTCGAAAGCTGAAGATGTGTTGCAAGGAATAAAGAAAATTCAACAGAAATACGGTGGTGATGTGATGCTTTCTGACCAAAAAATCGATGCCGAAATTAAATATAACAAATACGACATATTTAAAAAATTATTTAGTTGGTACATGTATGCAGGTTCCTTGATGTTTATATTTCTGATTGTTCAGATATTTAATGATCGGAAAAAATTTGTCAACGTCGGGGTATCCGTTTTCAAATGGGTGATTGTAGGATTGTTTATATTACATACTTTAGGCCTCATAGCCCGATGGTATATTTCAGGACATGCGCCTTGGAGTGATGCTTATGAATCCATGATTTATGTAGCATGGGCTACGATGTTTTTTGGTTTGGGATTTGGTCGTAAAAGCGATTTAACGATTGCATCCACTGCTTTCGTCACGTCTATAATCTTGATGGTCGCACATTGGAATTGGATGGATCCTGCCATCGCCAATCTTCAACCGGTCTTGGATAGTTATTGGCTTATGATCCACGTCGCGGTAATCGTCATGAGTTACGGACCTTTTACATTAGGTTTGATTTTAGGTGTGGTTTCCTTATTCTTAATGGTATTTACAACTAAAAACAATAAAGATAAAATACTCGTTAATCTCAAAGAATTGACCATCATCAATGAAATGGCCTTGACGGTTGGTCTTGTTCTATTGACAATTGGTAACTTTCTTGGAGGTATGTGGGCCAATGAAAGTTGGGGACGCTATTGGGGTTGGGATCCTAAAGAAACGTGGGCATTGATCAGTATTTTCGTATATGCCTTTGTTATACATATGCGCTTGGTTCCTGGCTTGAGAGGTCGTTACGCTTTTAACCTGGCATCGATCATTGCTTTTGCAAGTATTATGATGACCTATTTTGGGGTTAATTTTTATCTTTCAGGATTACATGCATATGCTAGTGGAGATCAGATCGTAAGCTTTAAATTTATTGCCATAACAGTAGGTTTGGTGGCAATTTTAGGGTTCTTCGCCTATCGAAAATATAGCTTATATCTTAAAAAGTAAGTCATCAATTTAAAAATACATCTTAAATTGCGCCGTATTTAAAAAAAGATGGTATGGGTTTTTTTAAGGAATTTAAAGAATTTGCAGTCAAGGGCAATATGGTCGATATGGCCATTGGCATTATTATCGGTGCCTCATTCAATCAGCTGATTGATGTTTTAGTCAAAAAAGTGTTTCTGCCACCATTATCCTTGATGACGGATGGACTCAATTATCAAGATCGAAAAATAATTTTGAGGGACATGGTCAGTGATGCTGACGGAACGATGATCGTCGATGAGATTGCCATAGGTTATGGCGCTTTCTTTGAAGCTATGCTCGATTTTTTCATCATTGGTCTAACTGTGTTTATTGTAGTGAAATTTTTGAATAGTTTAAAGAAAAAAGCGCAAGATCCTAAAGACACTACGGTTGTCACTCCAAAAGAT
>JBBSOJ010000203.1:0-6000 GCA_038259855.1 Flavobacteriales bacterium | reverse complement strand
TGCCCTGAATTAAAAAGGCTGTTACGACCAAATCGCCACCAGTATCTTTTGCACTAAAGGGAACTATTGTTCCTGTTTCACCATTCAACCAAAGAGGCCAATCACCATGAAAACGGTCTGCGTGCTCCAAGACATCTATCATTTGCACATAACGCTTCAGTGCGGCTTCTCTTATTATGTACCCACGCTTAACACCTACTAAAATGGCCATAAAACCAAAACCAGATCCTCCTGTAGTCACTGTATTCTTGGGTGAACTATTATAAACGTCATCCATGTGGAGGCGTTCCCTGGCCAAACCTGAATTAGGCTCTGCACCTTCCCAGAAGTAATTGATTGTTTGATATTGAATTGTATCCAAATACTGATCATCAGACATCATTTTGTTGTTGTCAGAAGCCATTGCAACCATTTCTTTTTTTGACGAATTGCAATTCAAAAGAAGCAAGGCGATGCCTAACAAAGCTACGGATGTTTTGTTTCGTGTTGATTTCATGTGTTGTGGATTAACTTAAATAAAGTTAACTGCTTTCCCAATCGGGAAGGCAGTCAACCTATTTAAATAAGGACTAATTCAAAAAAAATGTATTACCAACCAGGGTTTTGGGTCATGGCAGGAGTTTGGATCAATTGATCGTTTGGTATTGGAAATAATTCATGCTTACCTACGATAAATTCTTTGCCATCGGCAGCCATGGCTGCAGGCGCTTGGCCAGTTCTTAACAAATCGAACCAACGGTCATGTTCCATAGCGAGTTCCAAACGTCTTTCATTCCATATTTGCTGAACTGTTGGGCTAGCTATTGGCGCTAAACCTACCCGAGCTCTTACTTGGTTCAAAGGTCCTGCAGCATCTTGACCAATGTAGGTTGCAGCCTCTGCTTTAATCAATAATATTTCGGCATAACGTAACACTCGGATGTTTTTATCACCGTCAGCTGCCCCAGCGTTTAAGCTTGAATACGCTTTCTCATTATATCTTGGGTTTTCTACAGAAGCACTAACAACACGTCCATCCCATAGTGTTTCACCTGCAAAAATAATGGTCGCATTTTTACGAACTTCATCACCCGAGGCGTCAAAAGCATTTACTAAATTCTGGCTTGGCGTATTAAAGCCCCAGCCCCATCCGCTGCTACCTCTAGCACCTTGCGTTGATGAATACTGCTGAATTCCATGATTGATGGTTTCTCCTCTACCTTGAATTTCGAAAAGAGATTCTACACCGTTTTCTGTGGAGGCTCTCCAAAGTTCTGCATAGTTAGGGTGAAGACCGTACTGTCCTGAATTGATAACTACATTCGCAGCATCATACGCAGCCTGATAATTTTCTTGGTAAAGGTATACCTTAGCCAACAAACCTTGAGCCGCACCTTTTGTAGCTCTCCCTACATCACCAGATGCATAAGCACTTTTTACTGGTAATGCCTCTATGGCAGCTTGAAGATCAGCAATAATATAAGCATACACTTCACTTTTTGGCGCTCTAACGATCAAATCAACTTCTTGGATTGGAATGTCTCCAAACGATCTTACCAACCAAAAGTAATTAAGTGCTCTCAAGAATCTACTTTCGCCAATTAAACGTGTTTTTAAATCTTCATCATAATCATCATAATTTTCAGTGTAGTCTATTGCAATGGTTGCACGTCCAACAGTTTTGTACCATTCTTCCCACATCCCTCTAACTGATGCTACGGACGTTGTATGTGTTAGCCCATCCAATAGGTTTTTGTCAGTACCTGTATCTCCTGGAGAACTTCCTTTGTCTGAATTATCAGAAATCATATCCGTCATGCCTAAATATGAAAAGGCATATGAGAATCCTGTATGACGTCCATAAACACCAGTGACCATTTGTTGCGGTGTAACCACAACACCAGTATCTTCAAATTCAATTTGTGATCTAGAATCAACTTCTAGATACTCTTCATCACAGCTTGTAAATACTAATATCAGTATTAGTAAAGAGCTGAATTTTGTTATTTTATTTTTCATCATTATTTTTTTTTATAGTTCAATATTTACACCAAAAAGAAATGTCTTTGTATTTGGATATGCTGATAGTTCAATACCAGATGAGCCTTCAGGAGAACCAGACCCAACAAGCTCTGGTGTAAATCCTGAATAGCTAGTAAACAAAAATGGATTTTGAGCGGTCGCATAAATACGCATTCTTGAAATTTCAGGGATCACATTGTTTAATGTATATCCCAAAGTCATATTGTTGATACGGATATAATCGGCATCTTCCAAATAATAACTAGAAGCCAAGGCGTCTCTGTTTGCACCTGGGTTCACGTTCGAAGATCCTGGTCCCGTCCAACGCTCGTTGAATACGTCAGCGGTAATATTTTCACCACCATCAATTCGTGTTCCTTTTAAACCGTTGTAAACTTTGTTTCCACCTGCTCCGAAGGCATCAATACTCAAATCTAGGTTTTTGTAACGCAATCCTAAATTGATACCAACATTATAAGTTGGAAGATAGTTCCCAAAGTATTTTTTATCTCTGTCATCAATAACACCATCTCCGTTTTGATCTGTATAACGTAAATGACCAGGAATTGCATTACCTACAGAAGGATTGTTGTCAATCTCTTCTTGAGTTTGCCAAACACCTTCTGCCTCATACATCCACCATGCATATAGTGGTTCACCTTCGGCAAGTCGTTTGGTGATTTGACCATTGTTCAAACTACCTCCAATTTGACCATCGTAGGCAGATCGGACATTTTCAACCGTATTTTTATTGTATGAATAAACAACACCAAAACTATATGAAAAATCTTCAGTAAAGCTATCGCTCCAGCTCAATTCCAATTCAACACCTTTATTTGATATATCAGCTCCCTCATCAAAAAAGTTTTGATCGTTTGGTGAATTCAATACAGGTCTTATATTTAAAATAGCATCTTTGGTAACTCGGTCGTATACGTTAAAGGCACCTGACAAACGAGAATCAAACAATCTAAAATCCAAACCAAGATTCGTTTCTTCAGTGACCTCCCATGAAATTGGAAATACTTGAGCCCCAAGAGATGCTCCGAGAACTAGGTCCTGACCAGTTCCAAACACATAATTAACATTACTACTTCCTGCAGCCGTGTTAAAACTAAATTGGTTAAATGGCACTCTAGAATTACCTACTTGTCCCCAACCACCACGTAGTTTTAAGAAATCAAGTCCGTTGACATCATTCAAAAAGCTCTCTTCAGTCAATACCCAACCTAAACTGAATGATGGAAAATTACCAAAATAATTGGCGTTGTCCTTAAATGTACTCACACCATCACGTCGTATATTTACTTGAGCTAAATATTTACTATCGAAATTATATTGAAGACGACCGAAATATGATAATTGTGTGGTGACTGTCGAAAATGTTTGATTTGCGACTGTCTCATAGTTCACACCATCCGTGTTATTATTAAATTGAACACTCCAATAACGCTCTTCATCCGGAACGTCATACGCTGTTATGGATGAGAAATAAAAATCACCTCTTTTACCTTTTGTAAGTCCTAAAAGCACGTTCAAATTGTGTTTATCTGCGAAAGTCTTATCAAAGGTCAAGAAAGAATCCCAGTTATACGTAAAGTTTTCCGTAGTCGTGTAATTGATACTGTTATTAGCGTATTGCTCATTTTCAGGATTCAGTGCTTGTAAGGCCAAAAAGGACTCCAATGTTTCCGTAAGTGGATCACCTCCTAATACAAAACGTCCACGGATATCATTAAAACTTCTGTTTCTTCCGTAAGCTTTCGTTAAACCAACGCGAGAAGATGCTTTTAAATAATCGGTTACTTTTACTTCAGCTTCAAAAATACCTTGTAAGTCTGTAGAACGATTTAGATTATTAGCAAAAAAGACGTTTGCGATTGGATTACCTATAGAATTAAGTGCTCCAATGGTTTCACCGGGACCCGCTATGAATCCTTGAATACCTGTGTTTTCATTCACATCGTTGGTTCCAAAATGGCCATCAGGATATCTAACAGGAACGATTGGCGCTTGACGGTAGGCATCATTAAAAGCGCCAAATGGTTTTGGTGTTGCTTTTGTAAACGCACTACTGATAGACGATGTTATTTTCAATCGATTGTTCAATAAATTAAATGTATTGTTCAAACGGAGCGTGTTTCGGGAAATATCCTGATCTTCCAAAATACCGTCTTCATTATAATTGTTGAAACTGAAGAAATAACTAGAAAGATCACTCGCACCAGAAACAGCAAAATTGTTACTGTTTGAAAATCCGACATCTGTTAATTCATCGTACCAATCGGTATCCGCTGGCTGCAAATTTGCAGGCGCTAGTTGATAAGTATCATCTGTTCCTATAGCTGTTTGATTCTCATTGAAGAACGTAATGTACTGTTGTGCATTGGCCATTTTTACTTGGTTAAGAACACTTTTAGCACCATAAAACGACGATGCTTCAATTTTCATCTGACCTTTTTTACCTTTTTTAGTGGTAATGATCACAACACCGTTCGCAGCATCCATACCATAGATAGCCGATGACGACGCATCTTTAAGAACGTCAATCGTTTCAATATCTTGAGGATTGATGTTCGTTAGTCCGTTGACTTGAATTCCATCGACTATATATAGGACATCTTCACCTGCAGAAGCTGTACCAACACCACGAATAATAACTTTAGGTGTTGCTCCAGGAGCATCTGAATTGATAATGTTGACACCCGAAAGCTTTCCTTGAACGGATTGAGCGGCATTAATGAAGGGCTGTTTTAATAACTCGTCTGACTTGATGCTTGAAATTGCCCCGGTAACTTCAGATCTTTTCTGCGTTCCATAACCGATAACAACGATCTCATTTAAGGACTGTGCATCTGTATCCATGGTCACATTAAGAACAGTCTGATCTGTAATGCTCAAGCTTTTAGTTTGAAAGCCGACAAAAGAAAACACCAGAACATCACCTGTATTTGCTGGTATAGAGTAATTACCATCAAAATCTGTGCTTGTTCCAGTGGTAGTTCCTTTTACAAGAACATTCACCCCCAATAAAGGCATCCCATCCTCTGTGCTTGATACAGCCCCCGTAATGATCTTATCTTGGGCAAATCCCAAAGAGCAGACACATAGGAATAAAAAGAATAATTTGAACTCTGATTTCATATAACTTTGATTTATAAATGTTAGTAGTGTGAAGATACCAAGTGATTTGATACCATTTAACATTTCATTTACATTTTAATTACGTCACTATCATTAAAATGCATAAATAGCACTAATGACGTAGCTTTTAAGACTGTTAATTTATACGAAATCGTTGTAAAATTAACATTATGACGTAGTTTTGAAGTAGTAATTAATTCTGATATTACTGATTTGAAGGGTGTGTTATTTAAGATTTGACAGATATTCCGTCAAATTTTTATCAGAATCTAAGTCTAACTTGCGCTTTAACCGATATCTCTGAGTCTCAACACCACGTATGGATATGTTTAATAATGGTGCTATTTCTTTAGAAGATAAATTCATTTTGATGTAAGCGCATATCTTCAAATCCTTTTGAGTCAATTTTGGGTAGTCACTTTTCAGTTGCTTGAAAAACTCTTCATGAACTTGATTAAAATTGTACTCAAACACTTTCCATTCGTCCTTATGACCTATGGAATGATCAATCTTTTTGAGTATCTTCTTAAAAGCGAAAGGATTACTGAAATCATTTTTGCTTTCTAACAGATCTGTTTTAAGCTCCTGCAAGGATTCGTTCTTTTTAACCAACGCCATGGCAGTATTGGCCAATTGCTTGCTTTTAAGTTTGATATCATTTTTAAGGGCATCGTTCTTTAGCTCAACGATTTTTTTGTCGTTTTCTAGGTATTGCTCTTTCAAAAGCTCATTTTGCTCCTGTTCCAATTTTTGGATCATGGCGCTCTGCTCTTTTTCTAATTTGCGCTTGTGCAACCAATAAAAGATCGTGATGATTATTAAAATCAAAATTATCAGTAAAATCGCTCCTATATA
>JBBSOJ010000202.1:0-6143 GCA_038259855.1 Flavobacteriales bacterium | reverse complement strand
GTATTGAGTTTTGAGACTCTCACGCGAGTGGATATAGCTGCATTGGAAAGTACCATGGCGAGCCTCACGCTTAATGGCACTAATGACACAGGCATTATTTGGGATGCTGGCAAAGTTTTGCTTTATAGAACAAGTGCTGGAAGACTTGGTAAATTGAAGATACTCGAAATTACAGATATAATAACAGTAAAGTTAATCATAGAGGCAGTCACTTATAATGCTGATGGTAGTATTTACAGTTCAACCGGTAGTCTTGAGATTACTGGAAATTCGGAGTGCGATCTTGATGAAATGAGCGTCGGGGAAATCTTGTTTCTAAATGACTTTTTATGGGATCGGGTCACAGAGCTCCAGACCAGAATCTCACCGCTCAATGACTTTATCTTCGTTGAGTGGGAAACTGAAAATTAAACAATTAAAACTCAATATATGAAAACTTCAAACACCATCTTACTCGTGATTACCATGCTAACCATGCAGATTTCTTTTTCCCAAACCGAAGAAAAGAAGGAAGAGAAAAAGCAAGAAACAAAAAAAACCACTGACAATTATATGGATTTACAGACCAAAAGCATGACCAAGATCTTTGGTTCTGATTTAAGTGGCAATCCAGATGGGAAATCTATTGGCTATTTAGAACTTTTAGAGCAATTGGATTTGCCACCCGAGCAAAAAACCAAATTGAGAAATCAATATTATTTACAAAGCAAAACATTGACGCAAAAACAGAAGGACTCTTTAGGACGAGCATATGCCAAACAGCTTAAGGAAGCGCAATAAAACGAATTAAAAAATTAAAGTCATGAAAACTCTCAAAATAATTGTTCTAATAGTGTTTTTGGCAAATTGTTCAGTCAGCAACGCTCAAATTTTTAAAAAACTCGCCGAAAAAGCTGAACAAGCAGCAGAACGTACCGTTGAAAGACGTGTGGAGCGTGAGAGCGAAAAGAAAACTGACCAAGCATTGGATAGTGTGTTTGATAAAAAGAGCACTAAAAAAAGAAAAAATCGAAGAAATCAAGATGAAGAATCTATTCCCAATAATGAAGATGCCTCAAAGGAGTCAACAAAAAGAAATATCAATCGTGCCCCAGATTTTGAGCCAGGCAACGTAAGCATCTTTGACGATCGTTTTTCTAAAGAGAATCCAGGAGACTTTCCTGCAAATTGGGATACTAACGGTAGTGGTGAACTCGTGATTATTGATGGTGTTAAATGGTTGCGATTAGGAGGCAATTCCACCTATATTCCTATGATTGACCAAGCACCGCCAGAGGATTATACGATAGAGTTCGATCTTCTGGTCACTGGGCTTGACAAAAAAACGAGTTCTAGTTCTAGGATCAACATACTTATGGAAGATACTGAACGCTTTGGCAGACCAAAATCATTTGCCCTGATAGAACTCTCGCCATCGCAATTTATTGAATCACAAGGTGTGGTTGAAAAAAGTGAAAACGGAAAACGCATTTTCAGGAACAAAATCGGTAAGGACTATAGAGAGATCATTGACGGGCAATCGCATATTTCTATCGCTATCAATAGATCGCGTATGCGAGTTTGGATGAACGATAACAAACTGATTGACATCCCGCGATTGCTCCCAGAAGGTAAATTGACCTTTAAACTACAAACGCTATCGCTGCGCGACGAATTTGGTAAAGACGAAGTTTATATTACCAATTTTAAAATGGCCAGTGCAGGCGAAGACAACCGCAGCAAATTATTGACCGAGGGCAAGTTATCCACTAACGCCATTCAGTTTGAATCGGGCAGCGATAAAATATTACCGTCATCTTTTACGATCATACGCGAGATTGCAACAGTGTTGGAGCAAAATCCAGAGGTCAACATCGCTATTATAGGGCATACCGATAGCGATGGAGATGACAGCAGCAACTTGGCCCTGTCACAAAAACGAGCAGCCTCCGTTAAAAAAGCGATGCATTTTCAATATGGCATCGCCGAAAACCGCATGCAAACGGAAGGGAAAGGAGAAAATAATCCCATTGCTCAAAACACATCCAAAGATGGAAAAGCACAGAACAGACGTGTAGAATTTATAAAACTTTAAAACCCAAAATCATGAAAAATAGTATGACAACCCTTTTGCTCTTAATCCTGTTCTCATTGACCAGTTGCAATAATGATGACGATAATGGCAATCAAGAGCCCCAACTTGGCTTTTTCCCAACCAAGATTGTTCTTGAAGATGGTGGGATACCTTTAATAGTGGAATTTACCTATGATAACAGAAATCAAATCGCCTTAATGACTTCGGAAGCATTCAGTTTAAGTTTTGCTTATAACTCTAATGGGCTTATCGCCGAGACTAGGTTTAACGGTACAAGTGACATTATTAGTACGACTTACGATGGCGAGATCGTCACGAGTTTGACCGCAACAGATGGAAGCTTTACTGACGTCGTTCCCGTAAGTTACACAGACGGGACCTATAGTACAAATAGTGCCATTATTAAGTTAAATCCACAAAATCAAATCCTCGAGTTTTATGGTTCCCCCATAAGCTACTCCAACAATCCAGGCCCTTTTAGCCAGTTAAAATTCCAACCCGCACTATTTATTACAACAGACGTCGCTGCACTGTATAGCTATTTCTTTTCACCTAATGAAATTACTCAAATGGAACAACCTTTTGATGGAGTTACGTATACAGTTGTCAATACAAGAGATGCAAATGACAATATTGTTTTAGCACAATTGATTGACCCAATGGGAGATGAAGGACTTTCTTATACCATAGAATATGAAGAACGACCATTAATGAATTAAGAACGGAATTATGAAACAACTTATAAATTTTATCCTGTTGATCATCTTGACCTCTTTGATGTGTTGCAAGAGCGATGACGACGCTAATCCTGAACCGCAAATGGGGTTTTTCCCAACCAAGATTATTCTTGAAGAGCAAGGGACTTTTTTAGAAATGGAATTTACCTACGATAGCAAAAATCAAATTACGTTGATTACATCAGATGTATTCAATTTTAGTTTTTTATATAATCCCGATGGTCTCATCAGTGAGACCAGCTATGGAGGTTCAATAGGTGCAACCATTACCAGCTACGAGGGCGATATACTTACCAGCTTGGCCGTCCCGTCCAGAGGCGATGTTATACCCGTGAACTTTGTAGATGGGACTTACAGTATCATGGGGCGTGACCCATTTTTAAAGCTCAATGAGCAAAATCAAGTCCTCGAATTTTATGGTTCTCCCATCACCTATTCCGATAATCCCGGACCCTTTGCGCATTTAAGATTTCAACCCGCACTATTTATTTCTACAGACTTGGATGCTCTTTATTGCTATTTTTTTTCACCTCATGAAATTACTGAATTGGTATTTCCCACTGATGGAAATACCTATACCGTCGTCACTACAACAGATGCCAATAACAATATCGTTTTGGCACAATTGATTGACCCTATGGGCGATGACGGACCGGCTTATACCATAGATTATGAGCAAAGACCATTAAACAATTAAGACAAAAAATATGACACATTTACGCTATTATATGTTAATCCTTGGCGCCTTAATGATTTTAAGTTGCAATAATGATGATGACGCCAACCCTGAAACAGCAATGGACTTTTTCCCCAGTAGGATTTCATTTACAGAGACTAATTCGCCTGTAGAAATTGTTTTTACGTACGACACCAACAACCGTATTTCTGCCATCACTTCGCCTTTTGATTCCTTCGAATTTGAATACGATGCAAATGGACTGATTAATAAAATGATAGATTATGTTAATGATGCTGTGTACAGCACAACTTACGACGGCGATATTATTACCAGTATTACCATTCAAGATACAAATGAGGTTATACCGGTTTCATACTCTAATGGCACCTATAGTTTCCGTAGTGTTGCTATTACTAGTAACCAACAAAACATGGTCATAGAGTTTAATGGTGGCGCCATAACTTATCTTAACAATCCTGGACCATTTGCCAATTTAAAATTTCAACCAGCGCTTTTAATTTTGACTGAATTTTTTCCATATGCCGTGTATCTTTTTTCAGCACATGAAATAGCTACTATGGAATATATCATTCCAGGGAATATCTACACATTTACTACGGTAAGAGATGCCAATAATAACATAGTTCTAGCAGAGTCTGTTAACAATTCAGGTGATGAAGGCGTCGACTATGCTATAGCCTACGAATCAAGACCATTAATTAATTAAAAACAACTTTATGAAAGCACTTTTAACCCTTGTCATTTCTATCGTAACGTTACAAATGACTGCTCAAAACAACTGTTCTCCCTTTTATCCTTCGGAAACAGGGACGACATTCACGATCCATCAGTTTGATAGACGTGACCGGCTCTCTACCATTTCAGAGTTTAAAATAACCGAAGCCTCAGCTAACCAAATGACTTTAAGTTCAACTTTAAAAGATGATGATGGCGAGGCTATTTTCTCTGGAACATTCAAGGTAAGGTGTGAAGGAGGAACAACTATTTTAGAACCCGAAGCGTTAGTCTCGGGAGCCATGATGGAGCAATACCAAAATATGGAATACACCATCAGTGGGAATGGTATGAGTTTTCCAAATACGCTCTCCGTAAATCAAACCTTACCAGATGGAGAGGTGTTTATGAAGGTAGACGCAGGTCTTATTAATATGAGTACCACGGTGACGATGACCGATAGAAAGGTCGTGCGCCAAGAATCCATAACCGTCCCCGCGGGTACTTTTGAATGTTACGTCATCACGTTTACAAATACCATAAAAGTGGGACTGTCTAAAACCTACTATACCATACAATGGATCGCAAGGGGCATTGGTATGGTCAAGGAAGAAACCAAAAAGGCGAATGGAAACTTGGTCTCCAAGAGTATTTTACAAAGCATCCTATAACTATTTAAACACAAATAATCAATTAACATTAAAAAACTTTAAAAAATGAAAACAGTAATCACAATTCTCGCACTAGTATGTATGTCTAACTTAACGCAGGCACAAGAAGCCGATTTTAATGCTAAAACCAAAGGGAGCTATTTTGCAAATGGTAGCGCCAGTATTTATTCTACTACTAATAAAGTGGGAGATGACTCATCCAATTCATTCTCTATTGATTTTATTCCGCGTGCGGGATATTTTATCTCAGATAACTTGGCAATCGGCCTAGGTTTGGTAGTAAGCAGTAACAAAGAGACAAGCGACGATTTGTTAGGCGAACAAGAAATAACAACTACCGGTTTCGGGATCACACCTCTGGCACGTTATTATTTTAAAAACAACTTATTCGGTGAGGTCGCGGCAGGGATTGGCTTTGCAAATACTTCTTTCGGGGGTGAAACCATTCCTGGGTTGGACTCCGATATAAAGTCCAGTTCATTTGGTTTTAGAGTAGGAGCGGGGTATGCGCTTTTTCTCGGTAACCACATTGCCATTGAGCCATCTATTAATTATTCTTGGGAGGATATAAACCCCGAAGATGCGCCTTCAGATTATAATCAAAGTCTGTCCTCTATTTTTCTAAATATAGGTATTACCGCCTTTTTTTAATCTGAAAAAGACATCATGAAATTTTATAAAATATTCATATTAGCAATTTTAACTGTCATCTTTACTTCTTGCGAAACAGACATACCTGCTGTTGATACGACACCACCAACCTTTGCATTTAAAGTAAGTGGAGATGGCTTTGACCGTACATTTACACAAGATGATGATTTAGCAAATATTCAACTCAATTTAAGACAAGGTGACAATTATGAAATGTTATTTAGTAGCGGTGACAATGGAGGTGTTGAGTATACCTCATTGCGTTATGATGCCCAAAACATTGAGTTTGACAATGACCCTGTTTTTCCGGCAGAGCCTTGGACGCAAGAACGTTCTGGATTAAGTACTTTCATTGAATGGGAAGGTAACCGTAATAATCCATTGACCGGTAATATATTATTAGGTTCTTTTACACCAAATGGAGAAAATGTCTCTACTAGCTTTACACTTTATGTAAGGGATTTTGGAGGGGATAATAATAGCTCCAATGTCACCTCGGGTGAACTTGTTGTATTCATTGGTGATGTTGATACAGAAGTTATTGATCTTCCAAATTAAAATCAATGATAAAGATTGAGTTATACCAGGTCATTAGT
>JBBSOJ010000201.1:0-6152 GCA_038259855.1 Flavobacteriales bacterium | reverse complement strand
CCCGATTAATTTCGGGATTTTTTTATTTTTGTACGCAACCTTTTTCATCTTTTCGCATCTACGTATTGAAAAGACCATATATAAAAGGTTTTAATAAATTATGAAACAAGTATTTATAGTTCTTGCAATGGTACTGTCGTTGGTATCGTGCAGTGTAGAGGATGATAACAACGATGATTTCTTTTATGAAATTTTACCAGTAGAGAGTGTTGACATCCCTTCAGAATTTACGTTGGGCGAAACCTATGAGATACACGTAAGTTATTTACGACCTTCTACTTGCTACGCTTTTAATGATTTCTATTACACGAGCGAACTTAACCAAAGAACCGTCGCCATCATCAACACCGTATATCCAAATAGTCAGTGTGATGCGCTTATTGATGAGATTGTCGAAGTATCTTTCAATTTTGTGGTCAACAATAATGGCACCTATGTTTTTAGGTTTTGGCAAGGTGAAGATGAAAATGGCAATGACACCTATTATATTGTAGAAGTACCGGTTGTGGAATGATGATATTTTAATTTAAAACCTAAAAACACATTTGAGTTTAGATCGACTCATAGAGGAATGTAAGAAAAATGATGCAAAAGCTCAAAGCCAACTATATAAACTCTACGGAAGTAAGTTGTTTTCTCTCAGCTTAAAGTATTCGAGAAATTATGCAGAGGCTGAAGATAATCTGCAGGAGGCATTCGTGACCATTTTTAGGAAAATTGATCAGTATAAACACGCTGGTTCTTTTGAAGGATGGATGAAGCGAATTACCATCAACACAGCGTTACAATGCTATAGAAGTGTCGGTGTTTTTGACATTATTAATGAAGATCAGATAGAAGATGTCACCGTTGATCTTGATGAAGACGCCATTAGTATGGATTTTTTGTTACAAATTATACAAGGTTTGCCCGATCGCTACCGATTGGTTTTTAATTTGTATGTATTAGACGATTACTCACATAAGGAAATTGCAGAGATGCTGAGCATCACTACGGGAACCTCAAAATCTAATCTCGCTAGAGCGCGGGTGATTTTAAAAGATAAAATAGAACACTATAAAACGAGCCCCAACTCACAGATATTATAATGGGTGATAAGAAACATATAGACCGACTATTTCAGGAGAAACTCAAAGATTTTGAGGTTGCTCCCGTGGATGCTGTTTGGGACCGTATACATGATGAATTGCACAAGGATAAGCGCAAAAGACGACTTGTTCCTATTTGGTGGAAAGTAGCAGGTGTTGCTGCAATACTGGCTTTGATGTTTACAATAGTTGATCCACTTAATTGGGGAGCTTTCAATATCAATCCGAATAATGGCATTGTCGATACAAAAAAGAATTCTTCAAAAGATAGTTCAGATGATACCATTGAAAACAATGATTTGAATTCAAATCAAAGTACTTCAAGCAGTCAAAAGAATAAAATTATAACGTCCCAATCTGTTGTAGAAGAATCGTCCGCAAAAAATGTAGAGACACAAACTCGTGATCAAATAACTGAATCACAGAAAAAGTCCTATCAAAGTCAAACCGTTCATCAGTATCTGAATGCTGGTCAAGAATCTAAATCAGACGTTGTGACGATCGATCAAATTAAAACTTCTGACAATTCTCCAGCAAAAAATAGTAGTCACAATAAAGCATCTGACGTAACGGCAAATAAGGCGGTAGCAGCTAATTCAAAACCATCTAAAGTAGCAGATGTAGTTAATGGTATTCCTCAAAATAATGCTATTATAAAAACTACCCAAGCAGAGAAAAGCTCAACAGATTTGGAGGCGCTTCAGAACAAAGAGCAATTGTTAGAAATTGATAAACTCATCCAATCATCTCAAACAAATAGCAATACAACTATTGCAAAAGCTGCAAATACAGAAACCAATCTTAAGGAGACCAAACCTGTAGTGGATGAACAAACCATTGAAGACGCGATCGCTGAATCTACTCAAATCGAGGAACAAGAAGAAGAAAAATTTAACAGGTGGAATGTGTCACCCAATGTGGCACCAGTCTACTTCAATTCTTTGGGAAAAGGATCTTCACTCGATGATCAATTTGTGGATAATGAGAAAACGGGTTCCGTTAACATGAGTTATGGCATCAATGGAAGCTACGCCGTTTCCAATAGAATTAAAATCAGGACCGGAATTAATAGAGTCGATTTAGGATACAGTACGAGTGATGTCATTGTATATCAGGCAGCTGGGCGAGTCAGCGGTGGTAATGCCCTAAACACGTCAGGTCATATCTCTTTAAATTCAGAGAATCAGAATACGAATTTATTGAGCGCTAAAAATGTAAATTTTGCAAATGCTCCAGAAATATTAAACACCACAGAACAAGTCAATATCAATCAGCAACTTGGTTATATTGAAGTGCCGATGGAAATGGAATACAGTCTGGTCAATGCCAGATTTGGTTTGAATGTCATTGGAGGTTTTAGCACATTATTTCTCAATAAGAATGAGATTTATTCTCAAACAGATGGCATAGACACTCAAATTGGTGAAGCCAACAACATCAATGATTTAAGTTATAGTGCCAATTTTGGATTCGGAATCAATTACAGTTTTTCAGAAAAAATAAAATTAAACGTTGAGCCAACGTTCAAATATCAAATAAACACATTCAATGATACCTCTGGCGATTTTCAGCCATTTTTCATTGGCGTGTATACAGGTTTTAGTTATAAGTTTTAGGTTTTTAGTATGTTTTAGGTTTTTTAGTTGGTTAGATAGTTATTGCAACTTTGCAATGATGACGGAAAGCCGCTCTGTGCCAAGAGCGGCTTTTTTGTTTAAAATTTTTATACATTTCAATTACTTCTCGATGATTACTAAAATATAGTAACTAACTCAAATAACTTAAGAGTTATAAGCTTTTAGTTGTTCTAAAATCACTGTTCGAGTGGCAGCATTCAACGGTTTTGTATCGGCTGTAGTAAGGCCTTCGGTACTTAAAAAATTATGGACCTTCACACGCATCCTGCCGGGTGAACCACTAAAAAAAGTATAAGAAAATCGTTTTTTATTATCAGCAAATGTCATTGGTACGATCGGGATTTGATGATTGATCGCCAAACGGAAAGCGCCATCTTTAAACTCATCTAAAATCATTCGTTCATCATCAGGAACGCCACCTTCAGGAAAGATGCAAATACTCACACCTTGTTTCAATCGTTTTTGAGCACGAAGAAATACCGCTTTTCGACTCTTTTCAGAACTCCGATCTACGAGAATACAGGTGCGCTTATAAAAGAATCCGAACAAAGGAATTTTGGCCAACTCTGCCTTACCAACAAACACGAATGGGTTTTTTACGCTGACTAACATCAACATAATATCTGCCATGGAGGTATGGTTCGCTACAAACATATAGCTCTTGCCTTTTTTGGGAGTTCCATCTCTTTCTATAATCCATCGGAAACCCATGCCGGCTAAAATAAAAGCAGACCAAATCTGCGCCATTTTAAAAAACATTGGGTACCATTTCTCTTTTAAAATACTGATGAGAAGTAAAGGCAACATGACTATTATAGGAATTGCAAGTAATATATAAAACCAGATTCTATACAGTAGCCATAGCGGATATTTTACATACTTCATACGATCCAAAACTACTTAAATTTATTGAGCTATTGTTCTAAAAAAAGTACCTTTGTCCATAAGTTTAATTAACATACATCCCCGTTTTCTCGGGAAGTGAACATGGCAAGAATACTCACAGGCATACAAAGCACAGGCACACCACATTTAGGAAATTTATTGGGAGCACTGATTCCTGCAATTGACATGGCGAATGATGAAAAGAACGATTCGTTTTTGTTTATCGCCGATATGCATTCGCTCACCCAAATAAAAGATGCTGAAACGCTCCGTCACAACACCTATTCTACAGCAGCAGCTTGGTTGGCGTTCGGGCTTGATATAGATAAAACCGTTTTTTACCGTCAAAGCGACATTCCAGAAGTTACCGAACTTTCGTGGTATTTGAGTTGCTTTTTCCCTTACCAACGCTTGACATTGGCACATGGTTTTAAAGATAAGTCAGATCGTTTGGAAGACGTCAATGCCGGACTTTTCACCTACCCGATGTTGATGGCTGCAGACATTTTGCTATATGATGCCGAATTTGTTCCTGTAGGGAAAGATCAATTGCAACATATTGAAATGACTCGCGATGTCGCTACGCGTTTTCATGCAAAAATGGGGGACACATTTGTAATTCCCGAAGCTAAAATTCACAATAATACGATGCTCGTTCCAGGAACCGATGGCGAAAAGATGAGCAAAAGCAAAGGCAATACCATCAACATCTTTTTGAATGATAAGCAGTTGCGCAAACAAGTAATGACCATAAAAACAGACAGTACGCCTTTAGAAGATCCGAAGGATTGGACCACATGCAACTGTTTCGCTCTCTATAATTTATTGGCCTCGCAAGAGGAAATAGAAGCGATGAAAGCCAATTATGAACAAGGCGGTTATGGTTATGGTCATGCGAAGCAGGCTTTATTTGAATTGATTGTTGAAAAATTTGCTAAAGAGCGAGAACGCTACACCTACTATATGGAACATCGTCATGAAATTGACGACGCCTTATTTATCGGCGTTGAAAAAGCAAGGTTTGTAGCGCACAATGTTTTAAAACGGGTAAGGGCTAAAGTTGGGTATTGATAAATGAGCAAAAAAAATACGCTCATCTAAATTCTTAAATGACCTCAAACAACTTACCGGGCAAAGGCCTAATAACGCCTTTTAATTCCATATTCAAAAGTACTCCAGCTACTTTAAATATGGGCATCTGACATTCAATGGCAATGATATCAAGCGTTTGTTTGGCATTTTTCTGTAGATAGTCATAGATCACTTTTTCTTGATCATCCAACTCTACAAATAGCTGTTTTTGGATCGGTGCTTTTTTCTTGTCTTCAACATCCCAATTCAATATATAGGGAATATCCAATGGATTGGACAGCACGTGTGCTTTTTGAAACTTGATAAGGTTATTGCACCCAATACTTTGGGCATCGGTGACTCTACCGGGCACGGCAAACACATCACGGTTGTAGGAATTCGCTATATCAGCGGTCACTAAACTTCCGCCTTTCTCTGCAGATTCAATAACAATGGTTGCTTCACTAAGTCCTGCAATAATTCGATTTCTCTTTAAAAAATTCTCTCTATCCGGATTGGAAGTGCTCCAAAAGTCGGTCATGAATCCACCATTCTTTTCAATGTCGGCGACATATTTTTTATGAACTGCAGGATACACTTGATTCAATCCGTGCGCCAAACAACCTATCGTTTGTAGATTGTGCTTTATCGCAGCTTTCTGTGCCGTAATATCTGTTCCATAGGCAAAGCCAGATACAACTATAGGATTAAAAGGTGCCAATTGCGCTATCAATTGTTCGCAGAATGCAATTCCGTAGGTCGTGATTTTCCGAGTGCCGACAATGCTAATGATTCGTTGTTTTTTGAGGTCGATAGTACCTGATTGGAACAGTAAAATCGGACCATCAATACAATGCTTCAATTTATCAGGATACTCGGCCTCCATAAAGTACGAACAATCGATATTATTTTCCTTTATGAATTTTAATTCTTTTTCAGCAGCTTCAAAATGATAGCTTCCAAAAAGGTCACTGATCGTTGTAGAACCAATACCATCTATTGCCAGAAGATTGCGTTTATTCTCTTTAAATATAGCTTCAGCGGATCCACAATGACTGATCAGTTTTTTGGCAGTGATGTCACCAATTTTAGCCACATTCTGAAGTGCTAGATTGTATAATAATTCAGATTCGGTCATTGTATCGTATTGATTATGAATATCAACAGGAAATATAATGCAATGTTAATAAATAAGACGACTTAAATTTCATTCAACTTTAAAAATTTTTAACTTTGTTTCGATGCATTTAGAAAACTACATAAGCGATTTATTATACCGATACGACTGTGTTACGATCCCAGATTTTGGAGCATTCTTAACAAGTCGAGTCTCTGCAAAAGTCAACGAATCCACTCATTCATTTTACCCGCCAAAAAAGGTCTTGTCCTTTAATGAGCAGTTACAACACAATGATGGATTATTGGCCAGTTACATTACAGAAATCGAGAAAATTCCCTATGACGTAGCTCT
>JBBSOJ010000200.1:0-6187 GCA_038259855.1 Flavobacteriales bacterium | reverse complement strand
GTCATCCTAAATATTGCCAAAACCCATTTGATTACAAAATTCAAGCAAACATCCATTGCTGCATTGGGAGTGACTTTTGGAATTGGTTCTTACATCACTTTGGTATCTTTTATGACAGGTTTAAATGCCATGTTAGACGATTTAATTCTAAACCAAACACCTCATATTCATATATATAATGAAATTGAACCTTCAAAGAAACAACCGCTTTCTCTCTATGATGAATTAAACGAAAGTTTTCATGTCGTCCATTCCATAAAGCCGAAATTAAGTCAAAAGAAAATCCACAATGCACTACCTATCATTCAATATCTGGAAGAAGATTCTAATGTGAGAGGTGCCCTTCCCCAAATAAAAACATCCATTTTTTATATTGCTGGTTCTATCGAAATTGGAGGCTATCTGACTGGCATCAATGCTATTGACGAGGCCAATCTATTCAACATGAGAGATTATATTGTTGAAGGTTCGCCTGAAGCTTTGGATATCAATGATAATGGTGTTTTATTAGGTATTGGACTTGCCAAAAAAATGTCGCTGGCAGTTGGGGACCGAGTTCAGATAAGCACTATAAATGGCGATGTATTTCCACTAAAAATAGTCGGATTTTATCAAAGCGGCGTTGCAGATATCGATGCCGTACAAAGTTTTGCCAATCTTAAAACAGTCCAGCGTATTTTGGGTGAAGCAGAAAATTATATAACAGATATCAATGTTAAACTGAAAGATATGGAGTTGGCGTTTCTTTTGTCACAAAAAAT
This sequence comes from Flavobacteriales bacterium, assembly GCA_038259855.1. Taxonomy (GTDB): domain Bacteria; phylum Bacteroidota; class Bacteroidia; order Flavobacteriales; family Flavobacteriaceae; genus JBPOFM01. The sequence continues at coordinate 5,426 of JBBSOJ010000200.1, read as the reverse complement.
TGAAAAGCAGTTCAAATTAACAGCCATCGATATCAACACAGCAAACGCGCAATTTGAAACAGGAACAACCATTAGGAATTTGATTACCTACGCTGTTTCAGTCACACTACTTATCGTTGCAGGATTTGGAATTTATAACATTCTCAATATGCTCATATATGAAAAAATGAATGACATTGCCATATTGAAAGCCACAGGTTTTTCTGGTAAGGATATACAATATATTTTTATGAGTCAAGCTATGATTATTGGTTTTGTTGGTGGCGTTTTAGGACTATTGATTGGATATGGATTGGCAAGTTTTATCAGTACCATCCCGTTTAAAACTGAAGCCCTGCCTACTGTCACTACCTATCCTGTAAATATTGACCCTTTATTTTTTGTAATCGGGTTTTCATTTGCCATGATATCTACATTTTTATCGGGTTATCTCCCTTCTAAAAAAGCTAAAAAAATAGACCCTGTCACCATAATTAGAGGCCAATAAGATGACACCAATCCTTGAAGCGAGACATATCAACAAATATTTCAAAAAACCTGTGAAATTTCAGGTTTTGAAAGATATATGTTTTGGGATTAATGCTGGTGAGTTTGTTTCCATAATGGGGAAGTCGGGTTGTGGAAAGTCAACCTTACTCTACATTCTTTCAACAATGGATACCGATTATGAAGGCGAATTATATTTGAACAACGAGCTAATTTCCGGTCAAAATCGGGACCGATTATCCTATATAAGAAATAAGCATATTGGTTTTGTTTTTCAGTTTCATTACTTGCTATCAGAATTTTCAGTTTTGGAAAATGTGATGTTGCCAGCAAAGAAATTGGCAGAAAAAACACATCAAGAAATTGAACATGATGCCATGGAAAAACTCAAAATTCTCAATATAAAACATTTAGCTCAAAAGAAAGCGTCTCAAGTATCTGGAGGCGAAAAGCAACGTGTCGCCATTGCGAGAGCATTGATCAATAACCCTTCGATAATTATGGGTGACGAACCTACGGGAAATTTAGACAGTCATAATTCAGACAATGTGTTCAATATTTTTAAAGAATTAAGTGATGAGCAAGGATTGTCTTTATTGATTGTTACTCATGATGAAGATTTTGCAAACCGAACCAATCGAATTATTACCATGGAAGACGGAAGAATCATAGGCTGATATAGATCATTTTAAAATTTGAATTTTGGTCTTAATTTTAATCTTAAAACAACAATTGTATGGAACAAATTCAAAATTGGTTCAATCAAAACCCTACTATTTACAGCATTATTAAATATTTAGCAATCGTTGTTGTCATACTGACCTTTATTCAATTTATAAGAAAAGTACTCAAACGACATATAGCAAATACGTCTTTTAGATACAAATCTCAAAAGGGTATTGAAATCATTGGTTATTTTGTCATCATTCTTATATCCATCTCTTATTTTACTGGCAATATTAAGGATTTCACGTTAGCAATAGGACTGTTTTCGGCAGGTGTGGCATTTACGTTACAAGAATTGATTTTAAGCATTGCAGGGTCCTTATACATTTTTATTGTCAAAGTCTACACACCTGGAGACCGCATAGAGATAAACGGCATCAAAGGAGATGTGATTGATGTGGATAGCATTTACACGACCATGATGGAAATCGGTCAATGGGTAGAAAGTGACAATTATACTGGCCGTATCGTCAAATTGAGCAATGCTTTTGTCTTTAAAGGCCCAATCTACAACTACTCACAAGATTTTCCTTTTATATGGGACACATTCGATTTACCCATTAGATATGGTTCTGATATGGAACTTGCAAAATCTATTATTATAAAAATTGCTTCGGAAATACTTTCAGAATATACCAGAGCTTCCAAAGCTCAATGGGAAAGCGTCGTTAAAAAATATTACATCGAAGATGCCGAGGTAGAACCAACACTTGCAACAACCTTAACTGATAATTGGGTGCAATTCAACTTGAGGTATATTGTAGATTACAAAAAAAGACGATATACAAGACATCTTCTCCACGACAGTATTCGCAAAGCATTTGAGCAAACCAATGGCAAAATAGTTCTGGCTTCAGCTACTATAGAACTGGTAAAAATTCCGGAAATAAAATTTGGATAACGAAAAGAAACTCTTAAAATTAAATGAATTTCAGGATGATATAGAAAATTAGGTAACATATGATACCTAAATCGTTTTAAGTTTTCAGTATCTTCGTAATGCTTATGAGTAAATTGGTCGCTATATCATATTCCTTTTTGATTCTTTTACAAAGTTTCAATATCAATTTTGAAGACATTTCAAAATTCAAGGTTTTATTGGAGCATGCCAATTACCATGCGGAAACTTATGGCGATTCTTTTGTTGATTTTATTTCAGAACATTATGGTGAAGCGAAATATCAACATAATAACGAGCATAAAGAACATAAAGATTTGCCGTTTAATGATAGTCAACACATCTTTTCCCACATCAACACAGCCTTTACATTGACTACGATTAATTTTAGGTTTAAACCTTCAATTTCTATAGAGGTTCCTTTTAACTTTTTTTATAGCGAATCTATTTCTCTATTTGAGAAACCTTCTGTTTTTCAACCACCAAAATTAGCATAATTCATCACAGTTTAAAGTCATTTGTTTAGAAGCTATTTTTTAATAGCTTACAATGTTTTATATATGAATTATGTTAGAAAAAATTATACACTTCAGTTTAAAGAATAAACTTATTATTCTTTTGTTTTCTGCTTTCATCATAGGTTTCGGAATATATTCTTTAACCAGAATACCTATTGGAGCCGTTCCTGACATTACGAATAATCAAGTACAGGTTATTACGACTTCTCGTAATTTATCAACCCAAGATATCGAGCAATTTATTACGTATCCTGTTGAGTTGGAAATGGCAAATTTGCCTGGAGTCCAAGAAATTCGTTCGGTTTCAAAATTTGGTCTTTCCGTTGTGACAATCGTGTTTGACGACAATTTGGGAACGTACTTACCGAGGCAGTTAATAGCTGAAAAAATAAAATCTGCATCCGAAAAAATTCCACAAGGTTTCGGATCACCAGAAATGGGACCCATAACCACTGGTTTGGGTGAAATTTACCAGTATATTTTGGACGTCAAACCTGGGTTTGAAGACCGCTATTCCGTAACCGAATTAAGAACAATTCAAGATTGGATTGTAAAACGTCAGCTTTCCGGAATTCCTGGAGTCGTTGAGGTAAATACTTGGGGCGGATTTTTAAAGCAATACGAAGTTGCCATTAATCCACAGAAATTAAAAGCAATGAATATTGCTATTTCTGATATTTATACGGCACTGGAAAAGAACAATAGCGTTGCAGGTGGTGGTTATATAGAAAAAACGAATAAATCCTTTTTTATCAGAGGCGAAGGCTTGGTGACTTCTCTTGAAGATATTGAAAATATTGTCGTGAAAAACGACGGTTTGCCAATTTATATCAAGGACATTTCCAATGTTAGATTTGGCAGTGCAACACGATTTGGAGCTATTACAGGAAATGGACAAGGCGAAAAAGTGCTTGGCCAAGTGATGATGCTGAAAGATGGGAACTCTAAAAAAGTGATTGATGCCGTCAAAGAACGTGTGGCTTCCATTCAAAGTTCTTTACCTGAAGGTGTTTATATCAATGGATTCTTGGAGCGTAGCGAACTTATTGGTAAAACAACATTTACAGTGGCTGAAAATTTAATTTTAGGCTCGCTCATTGTGATATTTATAGTGGTTTTATTATTGGGCAATGTCCGTTCTGGATTGGTCGTTGCCTCTGTGATACCTTTAAGCTTACTGTTTGCAATCTCCTTAATGAACATTTTTGGTATTGATGCCAATTTGATGAGTTTGGGCGCCATTGACTTTGGAATTATCATAGATGGTGCAGTCATAATCGTAGAGTTTATTGCCTTTCAGATTACCACACAATCGGTTAAAATAAAATCTTTATCTAAAGATGAACAGCAAGCCAATATTGATGCCATTACCTTGAAAAGCGCTTCTAAAATGATGAATTCGGCCATCTTCGGTCAACTTATTATTCTCATTGTCTTTATACCAATTTTATCATTAACTGGTGTTGAAGGAAAAATGTTCAAACCCATGGCACTAACCTTCAGTTTTGCGCTGATTGGCGCTATGCTTCTTTGTTTGACCTATGTGCCTGTAATTTCTTCGATGTTCTTAAAACCAACCACTCAAAGTGATAAGAATATTTCTGTTAGATTAATGAAATTTTTGACAAGAGTATATCAACCTATCATACATTGGGCTTTGGGAAACAAGAAAATTGTGATGTCACTTTCTGTAGTTTTATTAGTGACGAGCTTTTGGATTTTCAGCAGAATGGGTGGCGAATTTGTTCCAACATTAGATGAAGGCGATTTTGTAATTCAACCTGTTTTAAAAACCGGAACCTCGTTGACCAAAACCATTGAAATCACTACAAAAATTGAACAAATCCTTCTGGATAACTTTCCTGAAGTAGACCAAGTAGTGAGCAGAATTGGCGCTGCCGAAGTGCCGACAGACCCGATGTCCATGGAAGAAAGTGACGTCATAATCAAATTAAAACCTAAAAAAGAATGGACTTCAGCAAAAAGCAAAGATGAACTGGCTGATAAATTTAAAGAAGCCTTAAGCATAATTCCAGGAATGGAAGTTGAGTTCACGCAACCTATTGAAATGCGTTTTAATGAATTGATAACAGGAGTTAGAGCAGATGTTGCTATAAAGATTTTTGGTGAGGACTTATCGATTTTAGCAAAGAAAGCTGATGAGATAAAAACGCTCATAAATGATGTGGAAGGTGCGTCGGATATTGTTATTGAGAAAGTGGAGGGTTTGCCTCAAATGAGCGTGACGTACAATCGAAGTAAAATTGCACGCTATGGTTTAAACATTGCCGATTTAAACCAAGTCATTTCTATGGGCTTTGCTGGAGGCATTGCCGGCAGCGTATTTGAAGGCGAAAAGCGTTTCGATTTAGTGATTCGTTTGGACGAAGCGCATCGCAAAAATATGGAAAGCCTTCAAAACCTATATGTGGATACGCCAGATGGCACAAAAATTCCATTGAGCGAATTGGCAGAAATTCAATATACAACTGGACCTGCGAAAATTTCTAGGGACGATACGAAACGACGCATTGTGGTTGGCGTGAATGTCAGAAACAGAGATTTGCAATCAGTTGTTGATGATGTTCAATCCATCATAAAAAGTAACATAAAATTACCCACAGGATATACGATTTCATATGGTGGACAATTTGAAAACCTACAAAGTGCAAAAGCACGATTATTGGTGGCAGTGCCTATTGCGCTGGTGCTGATTTTTATTTTGCTGTACTTTGCATTCAATTCAGTGAAGGATGCACTTATGATTTATTCGGCAATTCCTTTATCTGCCGTTGGCG
>JBBSOJ010000199.1:0-6311 GCA_038259855.1 Flavobacteriales bacterium | reverse complement strand
AGCTAATTTTTATAATAATCAATTCAATTTTGAAATACCAGAAGGTAATGCAGCGACTGGTGATGAAAAGTTATATCTTAAAGGTGGTAAAGGTTCCATTGCCGTGTTAGATCTTTTTGAAGGTGGTACCGCTGAAAATGGCAATTCACAGCAATTTCAAGATTTTAGGGAAGATTTTGTCTTTACCGATGATAATGGGAAGTTCTTAAAGTCTAAACGCTTGGTGAATGAGGCCAATTTAGTATTTTATGTGGACCAATCGAGCATTGTTGGTGATGAGCCAGATCGTATCTATCTTTATGATCTTACTAACGGGAAATATTTAACAGATTACAACAATGATTTTCCTAATTTACCAAATCCTACCGAATCTAGAATTAACCATTTGGGAAAACTTGAAAGAGTGAATGACGAACCTAACGGTGCAGGAATCAAGTATAAAATCAAGATTACCGAATATATCAACGATCTTTTGTTAAGGGATTCCACCAATGTCAAATTGGGTCTTGCGGTATCAACCAATATCAATTTAGAAAATACAGACCGTCAGGCAGGTTCGCCGCAATTGGCAGTAAAACCAGAAAACACTGGGGCTGTTGTGACACGGGTGCCAGTCAGTTCTATTTTATCTCCAAGAGGTACTGTATTATATGGCAATAATACGGCTGATGAAAGCAAGAAGCTTCGATTGGAAATTTTCTATACCTGTCTCAATTCCGAAACCGGCTGTGATGACAATTAATTTAATAACATTATAATATGTGCGGAATTGTAGGTTACATTGGTCATAGGGAAGCATATCCCATTATATTAAAAGGACTAAAGCGTTTAGAATACAGAGGCTATGATAGTGCAGGAATAGCTTTGTACGATGGCAATGACATTAAACTGTCTAAAACCAAAGGGAAGGTTGTCGATCTAGAAGAAAAACTGGAACGAGAGATATCAACGTCAGGAACTTTAGGAATTGGCCATACCCGTTGGGCAACCCACGGTGTTCCTAATGACGTGAATTCACATCCTCACTTTTCAAATTCCGGCGATTTGGTGATCATCCATAATGGGATCATTGAAAACTACGAGAGTTTAAAAAAGGAGTTGAAAAATCGTGGTTTTACCTTTGAATCTGATACCGATACGGAAGTATTGATCAATTTAATTGAGGACGTCATGAAAAATGAGTCCCTCAAACTTGGAAAAGCAGTTCAGATTGCATTGAACCAGGTAGTTGGAGCTTACGCAATTGCTGTATTCGATAAAAAAAAGCCTAACGAAATTGTTGTTGCCAAACTAGGAAGTCCTTTAGCGATTGGTGTTGGTGAAGATGAATTTTTTATTGCCAGTGATGCTTCACCTTTTATAGAATATACAAAAAATGCCATTTATTTAGAAGATGAAGAAATGGCGATCATTCGACGTGGAAAAGATCTAAAAATAAGAAAGATCAAAGATGATTCTTTGGTGGATCCTTACATTCAAGAACTTCAAATGAATTTGGAGCAAATTGAAAAAGGGGGCTTTGATCACTTTATGCTTAAAGAAATATATGAGCAACCGAGTGCCATAAGAGATACTTATAGAGGAAGAATGTTGGTCAATGAAGGCATTATTAAACTGGCCGGTGTTGAAGACAACATGAAGAAATTCATGAATGCTGACCGGATTATTATCGTTGCATGTGGCACATCATGGCATGCCGGATTGGTTGCTGAATACACGTTTGAAGATTTAGCTCGCATTCCCGTGGAAGTTGAGTATGCGTCCGAATTTCGATATAGAAACCCTGTCATTACCGAAAAAGATGTCGTTATCTCCATATCACAATCTGGCGAAACAGCTGATACATTAGCAGCGATTAAATTGGCAAAATCAAAAGGTGCCTTTGTTTTCGGAGTCTGTAATGTCGTAGGATCTTCAATTGCACGCGAAACAGATGCAGGAGCTTATACACATGCTGGCCCAGAAATAGGCGTTGCTTCTACAAAAGCATTCACGACACAAATCACTATTTTAACTCTTATGGCGCTGCGCTTGGCTAGAGCCAAAGGAACCATATCAAGTTCCGATTATCGTTTATACTTATTGGAGTTGGAAATGATTCCTGATAAAGTCAAAAAAGTTCTGGAATCCGAAGAGCACATCAAGAAGATTGCTGCCATTTATAAAGACGCAAGAAACTTCTTGTATTTAGGACGTGGGTATAATTTCCCAGTAGCTTTGGAAGGAGCCTTAAAACTTAAAGAGATTTCGTACATCCATGCAGAAGGCTATCCTGCAGCAGAAATGAAACACGGACCAATCGCTTTGATTGATGAGAACATGCCAATTGCTGTTATAGCCACGAAAAAAGGCCATTACGAAAAAGTTGTCAGTAACATTCAAGAAATCAAATCGCGTAAAGGTAAAATAATTGGTATTGTAACTGAAGGTGACACGAGCGTGAGAGACTTGGCTGACCATGTTATTGAGGTCCCTGAAACTTTGGAAGCACTGACGCCGTTACTAACTACCATTCCATTGCAGTTATTATCGTATCACATCGCAGTGATGTTGGGTAAAAATGTTGACCAACCTCGTAATCTTGCGAAGTCTGTTACTGTAGAATAAGATTGATTTTTAGATCATCTTATAAAGAACTCTCATTTTCATGAGAGTTCTTTTTTTTTACAAAATATTGGAATTTCATAATATAGAGCCTAATTCTTTATCATTAAATGCTATGCACGCATAGATTTTTACAGTATTTTCATTTTAGTATCATATAATTATATATATTGCTTCACTAATTCAACTAATTCCCTAAGATGAAAACATTTTTACAAATCATGATGCTGATGTTTTGCGTAACAACTTTTGCTCAAACTACAGTTACAGGTACCGTTACAGATGATAGCGGTCAACCTTTGCCAGGAGCCAACATTATTATAGATGGGACCACCACTGGGACTATTTCCGATTTTGACGGAAATTATTCATTAACTTACAATCAATCACCTCCTTTTATGGTGACCGTGAGTAGTGTTGGTTTCAATTCAAAAACTCAAGAAGTCACCACGAACCCACAGACACTCAATTTTGAGTTGGTTGAAGGAACCTCTTTAGATGAAGTGGTCATCTCTGCATCCAGAACACCAGAGCGTGTGTTTGAATCTCCTGTGACTGTAGAGCGTATGAGTTTAAAAGAAATCAAAAATACTGCATCTGCCAGTTTCTATGAAGGTTTAGAAAATCTTAAGGGCGTTGACGTCAATACCAATAGTTTAACTTTCAAATCTGTCAATACAAGAGGATTTGCGACGTTTGCCAACACACGTTTTATGCAATTGGTAGATGGTATGGACAACTCTGCTCCTGCTTTGAATTTCCCGATAGGGAATTTAGTTGGTATGAATGAGACTGATGTTTTGAGCGTGGAGTTACTTCCAGGTGCTGCATCGGCTCTGTACGGTGCCAATGCATTTAACGGAATTTTGTTCATGCAGAGTAAAAACCCATTTGATTTTCAAGGGATCAGTGGCTATCATAAACAAGGTATTACAACACAAGATGCAGGAGGAACTAACGAGTATAGAGATTCAGGGATCAGAGCTGCCTACAAATTCAGCAATAAATTTGCCGCAAAGGTCAACTTTGGTTGGTTGAAAGGGACAGATTGGACAGCAAATAATCTTGATGGCAAACCAGGAACAGGGGAGACAAGAGCAAGTGTGGGGTATGATGGTTATAATGTCTACGGTGATGAAGTTTCAACAAACATAAAAGCTGCTTCAGGTGGATTGGGAATTATCCCAAATGTCGTGGTGAGCAGAACTGGATATGAAGAACAAGATTTAACCAACTATAATGCTGAAAGCATCAAAGCTGATTGGGGTTTATATTTTAGACCGTGGGAGAATGATTTTGAAATTCAATATGTTGGAAAGTTTGGTACTGGTAATACAATTTATCAAGGAACCAATAGATACAACATCAAGGGATTCTCGCAGCAACAACATAAAATCGAAATTAAAAATGACAACTTTTTCGTAAGAGGTTATGTGGTTTCAGATAAGGCTGGTGATTCATATGATATGGTATTTACCGGAATCAACATTAACCGTATGTGGAAACCAGATACACAGTGGTTTGGAGAATATATCCAGACGTACGCTGGTGCAACTTTAGGAGGAGCAACGGATGCTGTGGCGCATCAACTTGCTAGAGGTGTCGCTGATACAGGACGATTAATGCCAGGAACTCCTGAATTTCAAAACGCTTTTGATGAAGTTACACGTGATCCTGACTTGGCAACTGGTTCTAGATTCTCTGATAATTCAAGTTATTACCATGGGGATGCCAATTATAATTTCAGCCATTTAGTAGATGCTGTTGATATACAAGTAGGTGGATCTTACAGACGTTATGAGCTCAACTCTTTTGGTACAATCTATACAGATACTGACGGTCCTATACCGTATTCTGAATTTGGTATCTATAGCCAATTACAAAAAGAATTGCAATTGGGTGACGATATGAAATTAAAACTGACAGGTTCAGCAAGATTTGATAAATCAGAGTTTTTTGATGGCTTTGTGTCACCTAGAGTTTCTGCAGGTCTTACTGTTAACAGAGATCACAATATTAGAGCTTCGGTACAAACAGGTTTTAGAAACCCTACAACACAAGATTTATTTATAGGATTGGATGCTGGAAGAGCTATTTTGGTAGGTTCTGCTCCTGATAATTTAGATCGATATGTGAGAGACTATCCTGTAAGTGCTGCTGGACAAGCATTGGGTCAACCCGGAATTATCACACAGACTGGAGGTGCTGCGTATAACAACTCATTCTCCTCAAGTTCGGTAGCGGCTTTCAGTGCCACAGGAAATCCTTTACTTTTGGAGGAGGGAAATTCGGACCTTGTTACACCAGAGAAAATCACGTCTGCTGAAGTTGGATATCGCGGCAAGGTAAACAAGTTCATCGTTGACGCGAGTGTTTATTACAATCAATATAGAGATTTCATTTCAGGAGAATTCGTACTCGCACCGCTTTACGGTACAGTAGGAGCACCCGATGGAATAGCTGCAACGGCCATTGCAAACGGTGATTTTAAAACGTATCAAACCTACACAAATTCTGAAGCCAACGTAAATTCTTATGGTGGGTCCATCGGAGTTTCTACCAAAGTATTTGGGAATTTCGATTTGGAAGGCAGTTACACTTACACGAAACAAGATTTTGACCAAGCATCGTTTCCAGACTTCAGAACAAGTTTTAACACACCAAACCATAAAACAAAGTTCAGTTTTGGTAACACGGAACTATTTAAAAATTTTGGATTTAATGCAGCTTGGAGATGGAGCGACAATTATTTCTGGCAAGCCACATTCGGTGATGGTGAGATTCCTTCTTTCAATGTTGTTGATGCACAGATCAACTACACTATTCCATCTTTAAAATCATCTATTAAAATAGGTGCCAACAACTTGTTGGCTGACGAATATATCACGGCTATTGGTATTGGAAATATCGGCTCAATTTACTACGTGTCTTGGACAATCAATAATCTATAAAAAAAATAAAATGAAAACTATAAAATATCTATTTCTTTCGGCTATCCTAGTAGGATTTTCGGCCTGTAGTGATGACGATTTTGATTATACCCCCGATGTAGAACCATTGCCAGCCTTGACGGGTGGGTCGGTTGATTTTTCAACATATGTTTCTTTGGGAAATTCCTTGACTTCAGGATTTACAGATAATGCGCTTTTTATTGCAGCACAGCAAAATTCCTTTCCAAATACATTAGCACAACAGTTTGCGTTAGTCGGTGGAGGTTCTTTTACACAACCACTCATGAATGATAATATTGGTGGCTTCCTTTTTGGGGGCAATCCGAATCCACAATTTGGCCCAAGACTTTTCTTTAACGGCACTGGCCCAACACCGTTAGCCGCAACACCTACTACCGAACTTTTTGCACCAACATTAGGACCGCAAAATAATATGGGAGTCCCAGGCGCTAAAAGTTTTCATTTACTTTTTGATGGTTATGGGAATCCTGCAAATCTTGCTTTAGAATTAGCAAATCCTTATTTTATTAGAATGGCATCCTCCCCTACTGCAACAGTTTTAGGAGATGCCATGTCACAGTCACCAACCTTCTTTTCACTTTGGATTGGTAATAATGATGTTTTAGGCTATGCACTTTCTGGTGGTGATGGAACGAATCCAATTACGCCATTAGATGGCCCTCCTGGAGTAGGTTTTAATCAAACCTATGGCGCTTTGATTTCAACTTTAACATCCGGAAGCGCGAAAGGTGTTGT
>JBBSOJ010000198.1:0-6332 GCA_038259855.1 Flavobacteriales bacterium | reverse complement strand
TCGTATCCTATTACTTTAAAAAATTGGCATTGATTTTATGTTTTTACCTTTAAAGTGAATCGCTTGGAGATACGATAGAATTCATTCAAGGACATCAGGGCAAAGATCAAAAAAAAATTGAGTGCCACTGGTCGGACATACCGAAACAGCGACCGATAAATGACTGTAAGTAGGTTTTTTTAAATCTCTATTTTAATTGGATAAAGCTCTAAAAGGATTGTTTATCTTTTGGTTGTTATCTAGGTCAATTTGGGTTGATGCACAACAAAAAATAGAAAAATTCCCGGAATTTAAGAAGTATCAAAGTTGGGGTTACCACATATCGCCTGTGCTATACAACAGAGCTAAAATACGTCCCACCCAAGGATCAGTGGTTTTAAACACATTACCTATGAACACTATGGGGTTTGGCTTGACAAAGTTGATAAACCCGGAAAATAAAATATCTTTTAAAACAGGCATATATATTGAGGTGACTCCGTTATATAAATATGAATTTATATTAAAAAAAGAAGACCTTTTCGGACGTTTTAATGAAGATCTACAGGAATTTTGGAACGCGTCATTTTACAGACCCGTGGTAACGATTCCTGCATTTGTACAATTTAAAAAACGATTAGATAAAAAAATAGTCTTTAACCTAGAAACAGGGTTTCAATTTGTTTTGATGCAACAGGGCGATTTTAGTACCGGGCTTTTATTAACAGACCAAGAATTAAGCGAAACAAGAGAGGTTTTTGGTCTGTATGGGGTAAACCCCAAAACCAATATCTATCCTAACCTTATCCTTTCACCAGGTTTTTACTTTACATTAGATAAGTATTTAATTCAGACCAATTTCATCTATCAGAAAAGCTTTATTGCCTACTACAAGGGAGAGTATTTGTTCGATAATCTTACAGAGTCACCGAGGTCGAGAGGCGATTATAAGTTGCAGGGCGACTATATTGGGCTGAACTTTAATGTTCATTTTTTGAAAAAAGAATACCGACCAGGATGGATTAGGAGATATAAGGAAAAGAATGGTTATGACAGCGATGAGGAGCTTGAAGGGATTTAAATTTCCGCCTCAAACAACTCTAGAAAATGCTTCAACAGTTTCCCTTTTAGTTCAACCTCATCTACGCTATCAACTCCTAACTCCACCTGCAACGATGTCACTGCCTTTCCCTTAATGCCACAAGGAATCATATTGTCAAAATAGCCAAGATCGGCATTCACATTAAGTGCAAAACCATGCATGGTCACCCAACGGCTGGCACGAACACCCATGGCACATATTTTTCTGGCAAACGGCGTACCGACTTCTAGCCAAACGCCTGTTTCTCCCGGACTTCGTTCCGATTGTACGCCGTATTCCGCCAGGGCCCGTATGATCATTTCTTCCAATAACCGCAGATACTTATGGATGTCTGTAAAAAAATTCTCTAGATCTAGAATCGGATACCCTACAACTTGCCCCGGGCCATGATAGGTGATATCACCACCACGATTGACTTTATAAAAGGTGGCTCCTTTTTCTTTAAGTTGAGATTCATTAATCAGCAAATTGCTCATGTCTCCACTTTTCCCCAAAGTGTAAACATGGGGATGTTCGACGAACAGAAAATGATTTTCCGTTTCAAGTTTAGCATCTTCTCTTCTATTCTTGATCTTTACATCTACAATAGACTTAAATAAAGTTTCTTGATATTCCCAAGTCTCCTTGTAATCTTTGATTCCTAAATCTTGAAGACGTATTGTTTTATTCATAGATTGCAAAATTACGATATTTTATGAACCCATAAATGACCTTAATTTTTAAGCAAAATAATGTCTAAATAGCGTAATTTTGCAGTTCAAAAATTTATAAAATGCAACTTTCTGAACAAGAACTTATCCGAAGAGAAAAATTAGACAAACTACGCGATTTAGGAATCAATCCCTATCCCGCTGATTTATTTCCTGTTGATCATACGTCAAAACAGATCAAAGAACACTTCGAGAACGACAAAAAAGTTGTCATCGCAGGTCGTTTGATGTCCATGAGAATTCAGGGAAAAGCGAGTTTTGCTGAACTTCAAGATAGTGAAGGAAGAATACAAGTGTATTTTAATCGCGATGAGATTTGCCCAGGTGACGACAAAACAATGTACAATGATGTGTACAAAAAGCTATTGGATCTGGGGGATTTTGTGGGTATTGAAGGGGTGCTCTTTACCACACAAGTTGGTGAAAAAACCGTGATGGTGAAAAAATTCAGTTTATTAAGCAAATCTTTAAAACCTTTACCACAACCTCGCGTTGACACCGATGGAAAGGTTCACGATGCCTTCACAGACCCCGAACAGCGCTACAGACAACGCTATGCCGATTTGGTGGTGAATCCTCACGTGAAAGAAGTCTTTAAAAAACGAACCAAATTATTCAATGCCATGCGTCAATTTTTCAACGATGCTGGTTACTTTGAGGTAGAAACCCCGGTATTGCAACCCATTGCTGGAGGTGCAGCGGCACGTCCGTTTATGACCCATCACAACAGTTTGGACATGCCATTATACATGAGAATTGCGAATGAGCTGTATTTAAAACGCTTAATTGTGGGCGGTTTTGATGGTGTTTATGAATTTTCTAAAAACTTCCGAAACGAAGGAATGGACAGAACCCACAATCCGGAATTCACAGCCATGGAAATTTATGTGGCTTATAAGGATTATAATTGGATGATGGCATTTTGCGAACAGCTTTTGGAATACTGCGCCTTGGCCGTCAACGGCACTACAGAGGCGACGTTCGGTGAGCATCATATCGATTTTAAAGCGCCGTACGCCCGAGTGACGATGGCAGATTCCATCAAGCACTTTACAGGGTTTGACATTACTGGTAAATCGGAAGACGAGATTAGAACTGCAGCCCGAGCGATGACTATTGCTGTGGATGATACTATGGGTAAAGGCAAGTTGATCGATGAGATTTTTGGTGAGAAGTGTGAAGGGAACTATATTCAACCCACCTTCATCACCGACTATCCAAAAGAAATGAGTCCTTTATGCAAAGAACATAGAGAAAACCCAGAATTAACCGAACGCTTTGAATTAATGGTCTGCGGTAAGGAAATTGCAAATGCCTATTCAGAATTAAATGACCCCATTGATCAACGCGAGCGCTTTGAGCACCAAATGGAACTGGCCCAGAAAGGAGATGATGAAGCCACCGGCGTTATCGATTATGATTTTTTGAGGGCTTTGGAATATGGCATGCCACCAACATCGGGCATGGGCATTGGCATGGACCGATTGATTATGTTTTTGACCAACAACCAATCCATACAGGAAGTCTTGTTTTTTCCACAGATGAAGCCCGAAAAGAAAGCCATCGCGATGACGGATGAAGAAAAGGCGGTGTTTGCCATCCTAAAATCAAACGGTCAAATGGAACTGAATGCCATTAAGGAGGCATCAGGATTGAGCAATAAAAAATGGGATGCGACTATCAAAGGATTGACTAAAAACAAAATAGCCAAAGTCACTAAAAATGATGAAGGTCTTTTTGTTGATCTTATCAAATAAAACAATATTCCACAGAATAAATGCAACAGAATATAAAAGAGTCACTCGTCGTGATTCTTTTATGTTTTATAAAATTTCCTATTTTAGCACAGCTTTATAATCATTGAAAGTCTCATGACAAAAAAAAAATGGTCCATCCTAACTTACAGTGTTCCGATAATCGCTCTTATTATTGTGGCATCCCAGTTTTTTTTAGTCAATACCTCTCGACTTAATAAATGGAAAGGCGGGGGTTTTGGGATGTATTCCGAAGTCCATTATTATTACAATGACCTTATAGTTACCAACCTCACCAAACCGATCGACTCCTTAATACTGGAAGACCGAAGTATCGCCACCTTCGTGATGGATGTAAAAAGGCAACCCAATGACGCTAACTTAAAACATATGGCAGAATTGGTTTCTAAATATGCCACCAGCGACACCATTGACATCCAGATTTGGCGACCTTTGATTGACGCCAAAAACTCCAGATATTCCAGAGAACTTATGGGCAACTATCAATACATTAAACCATGAGTCTGTTCAATCTAAAACACATTAAAGAAACGCTATCCGACAGACAGAACCTTGGTTTGGTCGCTTTTTTAATGTTGATGATTCAGTATACCGTGCTAACAGGAGGCGATCATCGAAAAATCAAATTGTTTCTACTTTTTATTGGTCTCGCCATCATTTTGCTGTTTGTTAAAAAAATTACGCAACCGATCCTTTGGTATGTGTTTATGTTATTGCTCGTCAACGATCTTATTTTTGATTACTTGGTAAGGGCCAACCACCATTTCTTTCTGATGTATCTCACGGCTGTTGTGATCATCTATCTTCACAACAATCGCTTTGAGGATTTCGTCACCAACATAAAACTGTTGTTGGCAATCGTTCTGTTTTTCTCTGGTTTACAAAAAATATTGTCTCCACAATTCACATCAGGTGATTACTATTATTATATGATCAGTATGGGCTTTTTTTTCAAACCCCTATTGTATCTCACTCAAGATATCAGTGACATTATGGCGAGTAATAGAGCACAGATCGTGCAATTACATTTGTTGGACCCCAACACTTCAGAATTTATAACCTTAAAAAATGTCGTTCCACATCAACCGATCTTCTGTCGTATCTACGCGTGGTTATCCATCATTACAGAAATGATAGGCGCCATTTTGATTCTGTGGAAACCAAGACATGTCATAACCCACAGCTTTTTCGTTTTGATAATTATAGGCATTTTCTTTACCCGTCTAGAAAGTGGTTTTCTGGCTACCTTGGCCATTAGCGGTATATGGCTCACGGACAACTATAAATTTAGAGCCATTTATGCAGTGCTAACCGTCATTTTCTTTGGACTAATCATTACTAAATTAGGCTTTTACTAATCCATGCGGACATTTATAAAGACCATTTTTCAGTATAGCCGAGTGCTATTTTTAATAGCTTATTTGAGTTTACTGATCATACACTTTTTTATTAAGGATTCACATCCGTCCAATATCAGCGTGGTATATTATGCCAGTCCGTTACTACTGATTATGATTCTTGGTTTTTTTCTAACGCTGATTTTTATCAGAAGGAAGCCCTTTTTTTACGGTCTTGCCATTTTGTTTGTAATAATTTCTTGTCACTTTGCGATTCATTATTATGGTTCCCCTATGGAAAAAAGCGCAGACAAGCCCACCTCGAAAATTTTATTTTGGAATGTAGCAACTTTAAATCCGCTTCCATTGGACATTTTAATCTCACATATCAAAGAATCTCAACCAGAAATTATCGCACTCGTAGAGGCGAAAGATGTCTCAAGTGACGATTTACATATTTTAGAAATAGCTTGCCCAGAGTATCAATTCAAAATTTTGCAGGGCGAAATGCTCGTAGGGTCCAAAAAAGCGTTGGGATCTTTTTCTTATAAAACAGTGGTTGATGTGTACCGTTATAATGTCATGGAACTGCGTGGACCTGATAAAATTCTTTCATTGATGATAGCTGATGTTTATGCCTATCCGTATCGAAATAAAGAGGTCGCTTTGAATACGATTTTAGAGGCTACCAAAAAATATGATGTAGATATCCTCGTTGGAGATTTCAATACACCCTACGAAAGCGTTTTTTTTGAGGATTTTAAAATCGGCTTTGAAAGTTTTCATGCTTATAGTGACGGATTGACTTATACATGGCCATTACCGTTCCCAGTGATTGAAATTGATCAAATCTGGATGGGACCATCACTACAACCGATTGAACTCAAAAAATATAATCATCATCAATCTGACCACAAACTACTGATCGGAGAATATTATTAATGGTTTAGTAATTATTCAATTGCCACTAATTTATGTTGAACTATTGTGTAAATCTGGAAGATTGATTAAAAAACCTCTATTTTAGAAACATGAAAGCAGTTACTGTATCGCAACTAAAGAAAGAACTCGTAACATGCTCGCAAACCGAACTGGTAGAACTTTGTTTGCGACTGTCCAAATTCAAAAAAGAAAATAAAGAACTTTTAACATATTTATTGTTCGAGTCCTCAGACGAAACGGGGTATGTTGAGAGCGTTAAAACCCTTATCAACGAGCAATTTGAAGACATCAACACGAATAACTTCTACTATATAAAGAAGAGCATTCGTAAAATACTTCGACTTATAAAGAAATTCTCCCGTTATTCCCTTAAAAAAGAAACTGAAGTCGAATTACTCATTCATTTTTGCCAAAAGTTAAAAGCTTTTAAACCTTCGATTGAAAAAAACCGGATGATGATTAATCTTTACGATCGACAAGTCGCTCT
>JBBSOJ010000197.1:0-6390 GCA_038259855.1 Flavobacteriales bacterium | reverse complement strand
TACATCGGTTCGGAATTTGAATTCAACAAACTGTTTGTTCAAGGGCGTGCGTATACAAAGTTACCTTTTGGTAAAAGAACTGTGTTGGCAGGTCGTGTTGGAATAGGTCATATTTTTGGTGATAACGCACCGTTTTTTGAGTTTCAAGACCAATGGAGTCCAGAGGGTAGCGTTAACGCACTTGGCGGAAAACAATCATTACGAGGTTATAGAGCAAATAGATTTTTAGCACGTTCACTTTGGTTTACAAATGTTGAATTGAGATATAGAATTGCAGAAACTAAATTATTAAAGCAAAACTTTGCTTTTGGTGTAGCACCATTTTTTGATGCAGGAACGGTTAGAAACAAGTGGCAAGATTTAAGTTTTGATAAGATAAGATTTTCTTATGGATTGGGCGGAAGAATCGCTTGGAACCAATCTACAATTATATCATTCGATTATGGATTGTCAAAAGAAGATACATTGTTTTATATAGGCATCGGACAAGCCTTTTAAACGAACTGTTTTAAAAAAAAGTTCAATTACAAGATCTATTTAGCTAGGCCTTAAAAATTATTAGTAAGGTGTATGTGGCAGTAGAATTCTATACACTTGCGGTTCATCATTACTGATTCTTAAAAACTTTTATTGAAAAATATTTCTTGAAAAGTCAATTTTGACACGTTTTTTTTCATGTTGTGATTGCTTTGTAATGGTGTGCTACACTATTCTGTTAATATCATTGCGTATCAATTTACTGCTGAAAAATAGGATATTACAATAGATGGCGTCTGTTGTTGATTAACAAATTTCGATTTAATTTTTAATATCAGATTCTAAAAATAGAATAAATTCATCGACCGTAAATTCCCACATAACAATTTGACCGTCGCTATTTATAAGATAATTCGCTGGGACTGAATTAATAAATAATTACTTCGCAAAACCGGTTTCATCAAGATAATGTTTCCAAGGAAAATTTTGATTGTTCAGATATGTATTCCATGCTTTTTTATAGTTTACTCGGATTCGAAAATTCTCTCACTTTATCATAGTTTCTAACTGTTTGCTTTTTTTGGTTATGATGGAATCAAGTTTGGAGGTCGATTTGTTGATCAATGAATCGAGCCGCTCAATTTTTTTGTTTTCGAAATTAATTAATGTGTCGAGAGCTATGACCTTGTCCAATTCTTTATTGACTAGTGAGTCTAATTTATTTGTCTTTTGCTCCAATTGAATCAGTTTTTCTTCTGCTTTTTTACTAAAATCACTGTACGAAGTGAAGACTCCTATTCCCATTAGCGCTATCACACTGTTTTTTGTAAAATTAAGGCCATCGTATTAGTAGTGTTTTTTTAATTATTCATTATTTAAAAATCTTTTAATGTCTTTATTGGAACCATAAACGACCAGAATATCATCTTTGTTAAGTTCATCGTTAGGGCCAGCAACTCCTTTGACTTTAGTCACATTTCTAGTTTTTCCCACCGCGCTTTTTATTTCTGATTTGGCAATTGTGGTTAATACCAATAAATTGTGTGTTTTTCTTATGTTAATTTCTTTAATGGTTCTTTTATCAAATCTTTCAGGAACTTTAACTTCTATTATACTAAAATCATCACTTAATTCAAAAGAGTCGACGACACCTTTTAGACACAGCTTTTTTGCCCAGCGCTCTGCAGATTCACCTTCGGGATGCACAATCTCATCCACACCTATAGCATGTAATACTTTTTCATGTAAACCATCAATGGCTCTACTTATTAATCGTTTGACTTTTAGATTCTTAAATAAAGCAGTCGCCATTATATTTGAACCTTTATCTTCACCAATGGCTACAACTACGATATCTGTATCATCTAATGGAAGACCAGATACTGTAGATTCATCTGTTGCATCCATACATATCGTATGTGACAGTTTTTCTTTTAACAAATCAACTTTTTCCATTTTGTTATCAATCCCTATCACTTCATTACCTTGTGAGGTTAATTTCTCTCCAAGTAATGCTCCAAAATTTCCAAGCCCTACAATTATATATTTCATTACTCTTTTAATTTATTGTGATTTCTTCGCTAGGATAGCGATAATTTTTATGTTTTATTTTTTTGAAAACCGCTACCATGATTGAGAGCATACTAACTCTACCAATAAACATAATGGCAATAATTATAAGTTTGCTTGCCATACTCAAACTAGAGGTAATACCTAAACTCAACCCAACGGTGCTGTAGGCTGAAAAACTCTCAAACGCAATGTTAAGCAATCCTTCTTCTGGATCAAAAAAAGAAATAAAAACAATGCCCGTTCCTATAACGATGAGCGACAAAGCGATGGTTGCAAATGCTCTTTTGACCGAGATATCTGCAATTTCTCTTCTAAAAACTTCAATGCGCTGTTTTCCTTTAGCCAAGCTTAAAATATTAAGTGTGGCTATGGCAAATGTGCTGGTTTTTATCCCACCGCCAGTGGAGCCAGGTGATGCGCCAATCCACATTAATAGAAAGGTTATCATGACCGTTGGAAACGCCAAGGCATTCATATCTAAAGAATTAAAACCAGCAGTACGAGGGGTTGCAGCGCCAAATAATGCATTTACCAGTTTCCCGAAAAATGAATGTTCGGCCAATGTATTATTGTATTCTAGAATTAAAAATAAAATAAATGCGACGGCTGTAATAGATAGGGTTGTAACCAACGTAATTCTACTATTAATGTTGAGTACCCAAGGTTTATGTGTTTTTATTATTGATTTGGAACGGAACAGATTGATGAATTTATGTTTGATATAACTTATAATATTAACCACAATAGGGAATCCTAAACCGCCTAGTACAAAAGTGGCTATGATGATGAGCTGAAGTGCATAGTTAAACCGGAAACCGGTTTCATAAAGCCCACTAGCTAAGGTCGAAAACCCTGCATTGCAAAATGCTGAAATAGCATGGAAGATTGAAAAGAATGCTTTGTCTGAAAAACTTTTGATTAAAGACGTATCTAAAGAAAAGAAAATAAGTGTTGCAGCCAACAATTCAACAGCAGCTGTAATAACAATAATATTTTTTAAGGTGTTGAAAACATCACTCACTTTTTGCGAATTGGTCATTTCAGTTAAGGTCAATTGATTTTCGTAGGTACTTCCGCCTTTAAAGAAATAACTGAAGTAGCTTGCAAACGTTAAGATGCCCAGACCTCCAATTTGTATCAAAAACAGTATGATGGCTTGTCCAAAATGTGTAAAATAAGTTGCTGTATCTACCACAATCAATCCTGTGACACAAACCGCACTTGTTGACGTAAACAAAGCATCTATAAATGAAATACCATTATGTGTTGCTTTTGGCATCATTAATAGTAACGAACCGAGAAATATAATAATCAAGAAACTTAAAATGAATAATTGCGCTGGATTAAAATACGTTCTGCTCAGATTTAGTTTCTGTTCTGAAAACTCCCTTATAAACGATAAGATAACTGCCAACACTACCCAAATTGGGTTTTCTAAAATTAAATCGGTTTTAAACGCTTCTCCTATAAAGAGGTACATGTAAAAAATGTAAAGCGTGTATCCTACCGAAATAACATCAAAAACAGCTACTTTACGCTTAAGTAGTTGCTTATTTTCAAAATATCTAGCAAAAGTAGATAATAAGCCTAAAGCAATTACAATAAAATAAAAAGCATCTATAATTTGTTGGACTAAATAGATTTGAGAATAACCAAAGTCAAAAATAAAGGCAAACATTCCTAGAACGCTCGCCCAAAAAGCAATTTTATAAAGTTTTTCTAAATCATGGTCCATTTAGTAAATGTAGCTTATTCAAATTTCTATTTTGATTACGGTTTCTTAAAGTTACAACGTGTTTAGAATATCATATCTAAATTATGGACGGACAATTGCAAAAGTAAGTGTAAGTGAAATTGCATTGCCAATTCATTCTGTTGGTGCAGTTTTAAGCTTAATACTGAACCGCTTCTTCGAATGAATTATAGTTTACTCGGATTCGAAAATTCTCTCAATTTATGATAGTTTCTAACTGTTTGCTTTTTTTGATTATGATGGAATCAAGTTTGGAGGTCGATTTGTTGATCAATGAATCGAGCCGCTCAATTTTTTTATTTTCGAAATTTATTAATGTGTCGAGAGCTATGACCTTGTCCAATTCTTTATTGACTAGTGAGTCCAATTTATTTGTCTTTTGTTCCAATTGATTCAGTTTTTCTTCTGCTTTTTTACTAAAATCACTGCACGAAGTGAAGACTCCTATTCCCAAAAGTGCTATCACACTGTTTTTCAAAATACATTTCATAGTTCCCGAATTTATAGATCGATTTGTATTACAAATTTAGGTTGTTTCGAATGAAATTCAACATATAGAAAGGTGTTATTATTTCGTCATCACTTCTATCGGAAATCATGATATCCTCTCCAGAATTTATAGCTTGATACGCTAATGACTCCTATGTTTTATCGCTGCTAATACCATAAAACGTCAATGGATATTGGACCTTTATAAAAGCATTAGTAGCCTTTATGCGCCAATTTGGACCCTAATATATTAAACTAAAAAAAATAGCGCTTCAAGTTGGCACTCGAACCGCTATGGTTTTTAACTTATGTAGTATGCCGCTTTTTTATGTTTTCTCAAGTTTATTCATTCTGTCTTTTTGCCATATCGTTTCCAAAAGTCATAATTTCAGCAAGTAGTTTGTCATAAATCGGTCTAAAATGTTCTTTCCCTTTGTATTGAGTGATAATTAGGTCGTCTGTATTTTCTGAAGAACCCGCATCGGTTTTTTTGTTTTATGGGTTACAAAATTGGCAAAACCGTAATTAAAACTATGCATCTCTTTTAGAAATTTGATGATATCTCCGTGTTTTTCAAAATTCTATTTCTTCACAATTTCAATCCATCCTTTCAACGTTGTACCCGTATTTTTATAAAGGTTGTCAATCATAGTTTGTGCTGCTTTGTCCATAGGATTCTAATAATACACGGGATAATATAATCTTTATAAGCTATTTAGAGGATGCCCAAGTGCTTTTTTTGCTCATCCGTGACGTTCCAGCTTTCTTGTAAGTCTATATTGAGTAACATTATTTTCATTCTTAAATATTCTTGATTTTTCAATTTTGAAAACCAATTAAGTGAGATTTGACTTTGGGAATTGGCGAACTTCCCCCAAGCGATAATGATATAAACATCCACATTGTTATCTATAAACTCACTACCGTCAAGGATAGTTATATGATTGAGAAAATCCTCTAAAGTCTGATTCGCATCAGTTTTCATTTTTGAAATTTTCTCTATTTTTTTAAGCTCTGCACCGCAATAGGTCCCTTTTCCTTTATTTTTAATCAATTCTCGATTCGAATTAAAGAAAAAAGCGCTCGGAATTGTAAGCTTCTTTGCTCTACTAAATTCAGCCCATGTGCCGATACCTTTTAATGTGGCGACTTGACTGTTCGAAAAATTAATTTTATGTTCCTTCAAATAGTTTACCAATGACGAGTCATCTTCAATTCTCAAAATGATGTCTTTATTTTTTTGTGCAAAGGATGAAGTTACCACCAAGGTTAGAAGAAACAAATTAATTAATTTCATCAGCTTAATTTTTAAATTTTTGAAATGAAAACAGAGTAATTACAAACGGAGTCGTTGGCGGTTTTTTATTCTTTTGTCAAAATGTAAATGTCTCCAATTGAATTGGTCATTGTTAAAATGCCATTATCAACATCGTAATTCCAAATTCCGTCTAAGACGAGATCTGGGTCAAATTCGGTGGTAATGATTAATTGTTCATTGTTAAAAGTGACTGCATTTTTTTGTACTGAAAAATTTCCAAAATAGATTGCAGGAAAATTAGTCCTATCACTCGTTCCAGAGAATTCGCTGCTAGTTAAGTTGAGTTCAACATTCGACACTATGTTGTCTCTTTCAAAAGTTCCGACATAATCGCCGTCAATATTAATGTCAGTGGTGTCATCGTTGTTATTACAAGCATAGGTTGTAATGACGAGGCAACATAAAATTAAAATCTTTGATTTCATGTAATCGTTTTTTTTGTTCAATGTGTCTTCAAATGCCAGTTTAATCGTCGGATTTACATTATGAGACTTTGTGTTCATGGGCGTTGGAATTTGCAATATCCAAACACCTTCTTTTTGACTTAAAAATACAAATGTCCGAAACGTAAATCGGTATATAGCATCATTTTTTTATGTGCGTGAGCTTGTTTTTATGTGATTAATTGGAGATTTCAGTATATAACGTTACCAAATGAAGATCAACTAAACCAAAGTTTATCAACTGTTTGCATTCAGTATTTTTTATTTTTTTTTAAAATAAAATTTAATGCATAAGGGGTTCTTGTATACTTTTTTACAGTTATGTAATTCAGCATCCG
>JBBSOJ010000196.1:0-6396 GCA_038259855.1 Flavobacteriales bacterium | reverse complement strand
GCAAACGTCGCAAAATACACATCAATCCCATCTTGAACCCCTTGCTCCTCGCCTGCTCCTGCACCTGTTTTTCCAAGTGTTCCGAAACCATGCGCATCATCCACCAAAAAGCGGAAGTTATATTTTTTCTTAAGTTCGACGATTTCTCTCAATCGACCTTGCTCACCACGCATCCCAAACACGCCTTCGGAAATTACAAGAATACCTCCGCCTGTTTGTTCAGCCATTTTAGTGGCTCTCTCTAAATTTTTCTCTAGACTTTCTATGTCATTATGCTTATAAGTAAAGCGCTTGCCCATGTGCAGTCTGACGCCATCAATAATGCAGGCATGTGCATCAACGTCATAAACAATGATGTCATCTTTGGCGACCAAAGCGTCAATTGTAGACAAAATACCTTGATACCCGAAATTCAATAAATAAGCCGCTTCCTTATTGACAAATTCTGCCAATTCATTCTGCAATTGCTCATGTAACGACGTGTGCCCGGACATCATACGCGCTCCCATTGGATAAGCGGAACCGTAATCTGCAGCAGCTTCAGCATCTACTTTACGAACTTCAGGGTGATTTGCCAACCCTAAATAATCATTGATACTCCATGTAATGACGTTTTTACCCCTAAAAGTCATACGGTTGGATATCTGTCCTTCCAATTTTGGAAACACAAAATAACCTTCTGCTTGTGCAGCCCATTTTCCTAGTGGTCCTTTGTCACGGTATATTTTTTCAAATAAATCTTTCATGTGTTCGTTTTAATTTTAAGCGGTTGAATCTCACTCTTGCATCAGCCTCAACGTGTAGACGGTATTAGCTTCAGTTATATTGAACTTAAATTAGTCCTTTTAGTTTGTGCAAAATTAATTAATAATCTTCTGATAGCATAATTTAATTGTGAACTACTGTTCATAACATTTGCTATCAAAAAAACCCTATTCCGCAATGAGCACAATAGGATTTGAAAAATTATTGGCTATTTATTTAATGTATTCGATAGTTGCGATAGCAGATGAGCTTTTGTTATCCATAAATCCTTGTTCTTCCATCCAGGTATCACTATAGATTTTACTCATATATCTCGACCCATGATCTGGAAAGATAACCACTACTTTGTCAGTGATTTTAAATTCACCTTCTTCGTTCAATTGCTTCATCGCTTGCATGGCTGCCCCTGAGGTATAGCCAACAAATAAACCTTCGGTTCTAGAAATTTCTCTAGCGGTGTGGGCACTTTCTTCATCCGTTACTTTAACAAATTTATCGATCAAATCGAAATCCGTAGCTGTTGGAATTAAATTTTTACCCAAACCTTCAATTCTATACGGATAGATTTCCTTGTCATCAAATTCCTTGGTTTCGTGATATTTTTTCAACACAGAGCCGTAGGCATCCACACCAATTATCTTGATGTTAGGATTTTTTTCCTTTAGAAATTTAGCTGTACCTGAAATCGTCCCCCCTGTGCCGCTGCATGCAATTAAGTGCGTGATGTCGCCTTCCATTTGTTCCCAAATTTCTGGTCCGGTAGAATTGTAATGAGCATCAATATTCAATTTATTAAAATATTGATTGATATAAATCGATCCTTTTGTCTCTTCGTGAATGCGTTTAGCAACTTGATAATACGATCTTGGATCATCCGCTTTAACGTGTGCTGGACACACATACACTTTAGCTCCCATAGATTTTAACATGTCTATTTTGTCAGCAGATGATTTTGAACTTACCGCTAAAATACAGTCGTATCCCTTTATAATACTCACCATAGCAATACTGAAACCGGTATTACCAGATGTGGTTTCGACAATGGTGTCTCCTGGTTTAAGAATGCCCTGTTTTTCGGCTTCCTCTATAATGTGCAGTGCAATTCGGTCTTTAGATGAATGACCTGGATTAAAACCTTCTACTTTGGCATAGAACACTCCTTTAAAATCAGAGGTCATTTTGTTCAATTTGATAAGAGGGGTTTTGCCAATCAGTTGCAAAACGTTATCAAATACCTGAATATTTTCCTTCATAAATGCTATTTATCAGTTCCAATTTAAGTAAAGTGTAACCTAAAACCTCGCAAAGATACTCATTAAAATTTTATTTATTTGTTAATCTTCTCTAAACTCAACAAAAAAGCATATTCTTCTGCGTCTTCTTTTAATGCTTCAAACCGACCAGACGCACCGCCGTGACCTGCTTTCATGTTCGTTTTCAACAATAACTTATTGGTATCCGTTTTGTAATCTCGCATTTTCGCGACCCATTTTGCAGGTTCCCAATATTGCACTTGAGAATCGTGGAGACCCGTAGTGATCAAAATAGTCGGATAATTCTGCGCTTTCACGTTATCATAAGGTGAATATGACTTCATGTAGTCATAAAATGTTTTGTCATTCGGATTGCCCCACTCATCGTATTCTCCAGTAGTTAAAGGAATGGTATCATCCAACATTGTGGTTACGACATCTACAAATGGTACGGCTGCAATCACGCCATTGTATAATTCTGGTGCTTCATTGATGACTGCTCCAATCAATAATCCTCCCGCGCTTCCTCCCAATGCATATAGATGCTCTGGTGATGTGTAATTTTCTGCTATTAAATGTTTGGAGCAAGCAATAAAATCAGTAAAAGTGTTTTTCTTCAGAAGCAATTTCCCTGTTTCGTACCAAGGTCTTCCCAAATATTCTCCACCTCGGACGTGCGCAATAACGTAAATGAACCCTCTATCGAGCAAACTCAAACGAATGCTTGAAAAATAGGGGTCAATCGTATGACCATAAGAACCGTAAGCATATAACAAAACAGGATTTTTCCCATCCATTGTAATGCCTTTACGATATACCATCGACATCGGTATTTTTGTACCGTCAGTCGAAGTGGCCCATATGCGCTCAGATTCGTAATTATCTTTATCAAAGTCCCCACCCAAAACTTCCTGTTCTTTCAAAACAGTCTTTTCTTTGGTGACCATATTGAATTCGATGGTCGATGAAGGGGTTGTCATAGATGTGTAACCATAGCGAAGCATCACCGTATCAAAATCGACATTCGTGCCTGTGCCCGCAGTGTACGTTTCATTATCAAATGGTAGATAGTAATCTTCTTTACCATCCCAACGCATGATTCTAATCAAATTAAGGCCATTTGTGCGTTCGCTTACAACCAAAAATTCCTTGAAAATATCAATATCTTCAATCAATACATTTTCTCGATGTGGTAGGACATCTTTCCAATTGGAAATATAGGTCATCGCTTCATGCGTTTTCATCAACTTAAAATTGACCGCATCATGCGCATTCGTTACGATATAAAATTCATTATCAAAATGAGAAATACTGTATTCCAAACCTCTAATGCGCTCTTGAAAGACTTCAAACTTTTCATCGGGCGTGTCAGCATTTAAGATGTGGTACTCATTGGTCAACGTGCTGTAACAGGCGATAATGAGATATTTTTTTGATTTTGATTTATAAATGGCGACTCCAAAAGTATCATCATTCTCTTTAAAAATGACTTTGTCTTTTGTGGCCGCATGTCCGAGTTTATGCTTGTAAATTTTATCAGAACGAAGCGTCTTTCTGTCTTTTTTGGTGTAAAATAACGTTTCGTTATCATTGGCCCATGTCGCAGAACCAGTCGTGTTTTTTATGGCGTCAGAAAAAATTTAGTCAGTAACCAGACTTTTGATTTGAAGCGTATAATTCCGTCTTCCTGTCAAATCAATTCCGAAAGATATCATTGTATTATCGGGACTAACGCTCAATCCTGCTAATTTAAAATAGTCATGACCTTCCGCCATGTTGTTGCAATCGAACAACAATTCATCCGGATTAGCTAAACTGTCTTTGCGTCTTATGTAAATAGGATAATCCTTGCCAGTTTCATATTTTACTATGTACCAATAGCCGTTATATTTGTAAGGAACAGAAGAGTCATCTTCTTTAATACGCGCTTTCATTTCTTCAAAAAGCGTTTTTTCGAAAGGTCTCTGGTCTATGGTGACGTCATCATAATATTTATTTTCAGCTTTTAAATAGTTGAGGACTTCTTTATCCTTCCTATTATTTAACCAAAAATAATTATCGATGCGAACATCATCATGCATCTTTAATTCTTTGGGAACTTTTTTGGCCTTTGGAGCCTGAATTTCTTTTACCATAGAACACTATTATATTAAGCGGTTTGCAAAAGTAGGTCTTTTTAAGGGAATCGGATAAACAGTCGTAATGAAGAAAAAAGCATAGAGCTAAAAGAAAAAGATGTGATTTGTTCGAACTTTATTAATTTTGTAACCTAATTTAAAATTGAAAATTATGTTCGGAGATATGATGGGAATGATGGGCAAATTAAAAGAAGCCCAAAAGAAAGTAGAAGAAACAAAACAACGTTTGAATCACGTTTTAGTAGATGAAAATAGCAGCGACGGCAAACTGAAAGTAACCATTACAGCCAATAGAACGATTAAATCGATATCGATTGATGATGAATTACTACAGGATAAAGAAATGCTTGAAGATTATCTGATTCTTACATTGAATAAAGCCATTGAAAAAGCGACCAATGTCAATGAAACTGAAATCGCAGCCGTAGCCAAAGAAGGCATGCCAGATATTCCTGGGATGGATATGTTTAAATAGACGTAAGACCGCTTCGCTAATAGACATAAGACGTAAGACTGATTTTTATTGACTACAAACTTCTGCGAAAATCTGTGAGTTCTGCGGGACAAAAAAACCTCGTAAAGATTTACCCCGCAGAACTCAAAGATTTTCGCATTGGTTTTTAAAATTTCATTTTTTTTAAAATACTTAAAAACTTGTCATGCATGGCCTCAGTATAATCCAGATGTGTGACGATGCGTAGTTTTCCACCGCCCATTCCTATGATAAGAATGTTTTGGTCTTTTAAGGTTTGAACGAATTTCTTTTCATCGACCTTTTCATTCAATTCGAAAATGATGATGTTGGTTTCGATCGGTTCTACTTTTTTTATCATAGATAAACTCTCAAGCAGAAATCCTATTTCTACAGCTTTATTATGATCATCCCCAAGCCGTTGAATATTGTGATCTAATGCATATAAGCAAGCTGCAGCCAAAAATCCTGCTTGACGCATATTGCCACCAAACACTTTACGATAGCGAATCGCTTTTTCCATGATGTGCTCATCACCAACAAGCACTGACCCTACAGGGCAACCTAAACCCTTGCTCAAACACACCGAAATAGTATCAAAAATCTCATATTGTTCAGTTGATTGATTTTTTGAAACCAGCGCGTTCCATAGTCGCGCACCATCAAGATGGAATCCGAATTTATAGTGGTCGCATACACTTTTAATCTTTTTGAGTTCATCAAAATCCCAGCAAGCTCCTCCGCCTTTATTGGTTGTATTCTCAATTTCCACCAAGGTGGGTTGGCTATAATAATAATCGTCCGGATTAATGGCTTCCACCACTTGTTCGGCCGTAAACATGCCTCGATGACCATCGATCAATTTGCATGAAACGCCACTATTGAAGGACGCCCCGCCTGATTCATAATTGAATATATGTGCATATTTATCACAAATAATTTGCTCACCGGGTTGTGTATGTAATTTGATGGCGGTTTGGTTGGCCATCGTTCCTGAAGGGAAAAACAGCGCTGTTTTTTTATTAAACATCTTTGATAGCCTCTCTTCCAATTGGTTGACAGTCGGATCCTCCCGGAAGACATCATCACCCACTTTGGCTTCCATCATAGCGGCTAACATCTCTTTGGATGGCTTGGTAACTGTATCACTTCTTAAATCTATGATCATTCTAAAGTATTATGAAATTTATACACAAAATATCTCGAAAGTCAAATTTAGAAAATAAACTTTGCATTAACTTTTAAGCCATGCATAATAAATTTACATTTGTCAAAAATCACACTTTCCATGACAACTTCTGATCAAATTAAGAGTTTAATAGAACGTCTCGGTGCGCTGAGACGGTATCTTTGACGTAGATGCCAAAACCATCGAAATAACCAACGAAGAAGAGCAAACTTTCGATCCCAACTTTTGGAATAATTCAAAAGCTGCCGAATTGGTAATGAAATCTATTCGAGAGAAAAAGAGCTGGGTTGAAGACTACCAAGCGGCAAAAACAATTGTTGAAGATCTTGAGGTGTTCTTTGAATTTTATAAAGCCGACGACATGTCTGCTGAAGAACTGAATGCCCAATACGACAAGGCAGTCGATAAAATCGAAAAGCTCGAATTCAAGAACATGCTGTCTGATGAGGGCGACAGCTTAAGTGCTGTTTTACAAATTACTGCTGGTGCCGGAGGAACAGAATCTTGTGATTGGGCCAGTATGTTGATGCGTATGTATTTGATGTACGCAGAAAAGAGCGGCTTTAAGGTAAAAGAGCT
>JBBSOJ010000195.1:0-6419 GCA_038259855.1 Flavobacteriales bacterium | reverse complement strand
GCGATATTGAGAGGACGACTTTTTAAAACCATGCTCTTCTGCATATTCAAAAATATACATTGTTGCCAAAAATGCTGGGAGATAACCTGCCGTTTCCCTTGGTAAATGTGGTCTCAAATTCCAATAGTTTTGATATCCTCCCGAGCGTCGTATGGCTTTATTGACATTTCCAGGACCTGAATTATAGGCGGCCAAGGCCAAATCCCAATCACCAAATATCTCATACAATTTTGCGAGATATTTACTCGCAGCAATCGTGGATTTTATAGGATCACTGCGTTCATCAACGTAGCTGGTAACATTCAATCCATACATTTTGCCCGTTGGATACATAAATTGCCAAAGGCCCGTTGCACCAACTCTCGACTTTGCCCGCGGTTTTAAGGCAGACTCTACAATGGCCAAATACTTAATTTCCAATGGGACATCCATGTTATCGAGTTCCTTTTCAAATAAGGGGAAATAATATTCACTCAATGCCATAAGACGCTGCATGGTGGATCGTCTGTTTTTTAAATACGATTTGATAACGCTTTCCAAACCCGGATTATAGTCAATATTAAATGGCGTCGTTGCGCTCATTTTTGTCAAACGTGCCTTGAGTGTGTCTGTGGAGAGTTCCGGAAGATCTACTTCTTCAAATTTAATGTCCGTTATAGATTCATAGATTGTATCAAATAACGTATTGCTATAAAGCTCTTCTAGCCATTTTTCATCAAATAAAGCTGCTTCCTGATGATCTTCCAGTTTTTTAAGTGTGATTGAATCAATCACGGGCTCGATGGTCTTGACTAATGCCGGATTGGCATCCAAAATTGAATCCACCTTGGTGTTATTGACATTAAGCTTTGTATTAAGATCTTTTTTTTGTGCAAAAATCGAAGAAAAGCAAATGATGCAAGCGAAAACTAAAATTCTAGATTTATAATTCATTGGTTAAGGGTCTAAAAATGAGAACGCACTAATTATATAAAACGTACAATAATATTCAAATAGAATATAGAAAACAACAATTTAACACATTTTTTTGCGTTTTGTCGGGATATTTGTGCGCTTCATCGATAAATTACTCATTCAAAATGGCTGTTATACCGGGAAGATCTTGCCCCTCAAGGCTCTCTAACATCGCACCGCCGCCAGTACTTACATAACTTACTTTATCTTCAAAACCGAATTGGTTCACCGCCGCAACCGAATCGCCTCCGCCAACTAAAGAGAAGGCACCGTTCTTAGTAGCCTCGGCAATGGAGTTCCCCAACTCAATGGTGCCTCGTGCAAAATTTTCCATTTCAAAAACTCCTAACGGACCGTTCCATAAAATTGTTTTACATTTTAAAACGACATCATGAAAGTTTTTGATAGATTTTGGTCCTGCATCAAGTCCTTGCCAACCATCAGGAATTTCATAAACATCCACTACTTTTGTATTTGCATTGTTATCAAAAGCGTCAGCTGCAAGTACATCAACAGGAAGGTGTATCTGAACATTCTTTTCTTTCGCTTGTTTTAAAATGTCAAGTGCCAGTTCCATTTTATCATCTTCACATATTGAATCACCAACCTTTCCACCTTGCGCTTTTACAAATGTAAAGGTCATTCCGCCTCCAATGATTAAGTGATCAACCTTGTCTAGAATATTTTCTATAATGGTGATTTTTGAAGATACTTTTGCACCTCCCAAAACTGCTAACACAGGCTTTTCTCCAGTTGTCATAACTTTATCAATGCTCTCTATTTCTTGGGCCAATAATTTTCCAAAACATTTCTTATTTGGGAAAAAACTAGCGACTACT
Source organism: Flavobacteriales bacterium (assembly GCA_038259855.1). GTDB lineage: Bacteria > Bacteroidota > Bacteroidia > Flavobacteriales > Flavobacteriaceae > JBPOFM01. Next base: position 4,626 of record JBBSOJ010000195.1, on the reverse strand, counting down.
GTGGTAGAGGCATGCGCCCTATGAGCGGTGCCAAAGGCATCATTAACATATATATCCCCCAATTTGGAAAGTTTTTCGGCAAATGCTTCGTCACCAGCCTCTTCTTCTTTGTGAAACCTTAAATTTTCTAGCAATAAAATTTCTCCAGGCTTTAAATTTTTAGCAGCTTCTTCTGCCACTGGTCCAACGCATTCAGAAACGAACTTCGTTTTAACACCTAGAATATTTTCTACTTTATCAACGATATGTTTTAAAGAATATTCATCTTGCACACCTTTTGGCCGACCAAGATGTGACATTAAAATACAGCTGCCTCCATCATTCAAGATTTTAATGATACTCGGTTTTGCTGCCTCGATTCGGGTGGCATCACCAACGTTGAAATTTTCATCCAGCGGCACATTAAAATCAACTCGTATTAGTGCTTTTTTATCCTTAAAATTGAAATCGTTTAAAGTTTTCATGTAGTGTCCTTTTAGTTAACATTCAAACAAAAATACATAAATACCAAGCTAAATGAAATCCTTTTTAAGATGAAAATAACACTAAAGGTGTGAGATTTAAATCATATCGAACTCGATTAGTGAACTCTAAAATTAGTTCCACGACTACTTACAAAACAATCCAACTGCAATACTCCCGTTATTAGAAAAAAACATATAGTTTTGCGATATGCAATTTTCAGATATTTTAGGACAGGATCATCTTAAAAATCACTTGACGCAAAGTGCTGACAATGGTCGTATTCCGCACGCCCAAATGTTTGTGGGTCCAGAAGGTAGCGGTACTCTCCCAATGGCAATCGCTTATGCACAATACATCCTTTGCAAGAATGTCAATGCTGAAAACACCGGAAGCAATGAGGCTTGTAACTTAAAATTTAAGAATGTTTCCCATCCCGATTTGCATTTCGCCTTTCCGGTAGCGACAACCGACAAAGTTAAAAGTCATCCCGTCTCCAATCATTTTATGGAAGAATGGCGACACTTATTAAAGGAACAGCCCTATGGTAATCTCTTCGATTGGTATAAGGTTTTAGGAGTTGATAATAAACAAGGTCAAATTGGTGTTGACGAGGCCCAAGATATTGTGAAAGCGCTGTCCTTAAAATCGTATGAAGGCGGTCATAAAATAATGCTTATATGGATGGCGGAAAAGCTAAATGGGTCAGCCGCGAATAAACTTCTTAAGCTTATTGAAGAGCCCCCAGAGAAGACCGTTTTCATTTTGATTGCGGAAGATGAAGAGCAAATCATAAGTACCATTCGGTCCCGTTGCCAGATTTTACATTTTCCCCCGTTGGCAGAAATCGTCATCAAAGAAGCCTTAATCAAAAATTATCAACTGGAAGATTCTGTCGCAACAAAACTAGCGCATCAATCGAACGGTAATTATAATAAAGCGTGCGATTTGGTCTATCAAGATTCAGAGGATCTTCAATTTGAAGAATGGTTCGTTTTTTGGATTCGATCTGCTTTTAAGGCAAAAGGAAATAAAAGTGCCATACACGACTTAATAACATGGAGTGAAGACATCGCCAAAACCGGACGAGAAACTCAAAAACAATTTTTATCCTTCTGCATTGACTTCTTCAGGCAAGCGCTATTATTAAATTACAATGCCACGGAACTTGTTTACATGGAGACAAAAACGAAAAATTTCAAATTGGAGAATTTTGCGCCCTATGTTAATGAGGCTAATATTTTAGACATCAGTAATGAATTACAAGATGCTATTTATCATATTGAGCGAAATGGAAATTCTAAAATAATACTGACAGATCTGTCCATAAAATTGACACGACTATTACATAAAAAAGCCAGCTAAATAGCTGGCTTTTTTATTTTGTTATTTTGACTATGAGCTTAAATCAATAAAAATTAATTTTAAGATGAGCCAATCAAACGAAAATTAATCTTTCTTATAAGATTTATTCAATTCATCTAAAATCTCTTTTGTCAATTCTTTGCTTTCTTCACCGTACATAACACTTCCTGCGTCGTTGCTTCCAAGAATAAAAGTGTAGCCATTTTTCTTACCGTAATCTTTAACAAAACTTCTTACCTCTTTCAATAACGTATCGATTTGAGTTTGACTTTCTTTTTGGATCGCTTGTTCTTGCATTTGGGTTTGTTGTTGGAACATTTGATATTGTTGCGTCAAAGCTTGGTACTGCTCTTGAGACTCTTTTCTAGCCATTTGCGGATCACCTTGCTGTAAGGCCGCTGCTCTTGCTTGGAATGTTTTACCGATACTGTCGATTCGCTTATCGAAAGATTCAATTTTTATTTTCAACTCAGCTTCGACATCTTTTCTTTTTTGGTATTCTTTGATGACTTCGCTATTATCGATAAATCCCGTTTTCATTTCTTTTTGACAGGACGCGAACAACAGCATTCCAAAAACAACTACAACTACTTTTTTCATTTTGTGACTTAATTTAAATTTTTGCAAATGTAATAAAGTATACTTGAATATGGTAAAATTATTCAATATTGAAAATATTTATCATAAAACAAAATATCATAAAATTTAATTATCATAAATCGATTCATTTTAAAGCACTACAGCGATGATTTGAATTAATGAAGGTACCAGATTGGAATTTGTTAAAAAAGCCCTGCTATTCGCTTTATATGCGTTTTTAAGACTTTTTGATCACATAAATGAGGGACGAATACTCCTTGGAGGTTTTAGCAAGTTGATTTGATCGCCAACCTGTCTTGAAAGCCTTCATCACGTTCATTTTTCCACTTTTGTATTTTTCAGATAAAAGACTCACATAAAAGGCATCGAATTTCATAGGAATAATTTCTACAACGGATAGATGTTCCAATGACACCAATTTAGATATTGAATTTTTAGAGAAATGCCATAAATGTCTTGGTGCATCATAGGCAGCCCAAAATTCACGGTAATATATTGCATCATGACTTTTAAAATTGGGCACTGCTATTATCAAAGTTCCGTTTGGCTTTAGTAACGCATTTAAGTTTTTTATTTGGTCATTTATATTGGGCAGATGTTCCAAAACGTGCCATAAGGTGATCACATCAAAACTTTTCTTCTCTAACTTGATAATATGAGTTTCGTCAAATATCAAATCCCCTACTTTTTCCCAGGCCATAGAACGTGCTTTTGCATTTGGTTCAATCCCGGTTACACTCCATGAGTTTTGCTGTGAAATTTTTAAAAAATCTCCTGTACCGCAACCTACATCCAATAATTGTTTTCCTCCATTGGAAACCTTATTAATCAATTTTAATTTTCTCTTTAGCGCAATAGATTTAACAATATGATATACCTGCTCAAGTAAGTTGCGTTTGGCGCCAGTGTGTGAAATATAATCATCGCTATCGTAATATTTTGGAAGTTCTTCTAAAGAAGGCTGGGGATGTGTTTCCAACATATCGAACTCGTCATTATATATGAGATTAAATTCTTCGCCGGAAACAGAGTGATCTTTAACTCTTATGTAGGATTTACTTTTATTCACGATTTGACATTTGATGCTGTGGAATATAGATAGTAGGCAGATATAACGTTCCTTAAATTAGTTTAAAGCAGAACCTATCATAAAGATTTGCCATTCCTAAAATGGGTTTATATAAAGATTCGCTTGTTGTTCCACGTGGAACAACAAGCTTTTTAATTTATCTGCCCATATAAACAAGCAGAACGGATACATCACTTGGCGACACCCCGCTTATTCGAGACGCCTGTGAAATCGTCACTGGTTTAATTTTTTCTAATTTCTGACGCGCCTCGGTGCTCATTGATTTTAATGCAGAATAGTCAAAATTACTTGGAATTTTTACATTTTCCAGTCTATTTAATTTATCCGCATTGTTCTTCTCTTTATCTATATAACCAGAGTACTTAACTTGAATCTCGGCCTGTTCGATAATTTCCTTATCTAAATCATGTTCTTGAATATAATTTTCAACAGCCTCGATCTTACGAATATCTTCCATTGCGATATTGGGACGAGCAAAAATCTTAAACAACTTCCCTTTTTGATTTACCGCTGCAGAATCGTTGTCCTTAAGAATAGGATTTATCTCTTCTTCGGTAACACTAGTATCCTTAAAAAAGACAACAAAATCATCTGCTTTAGAATGTTTATGTTCCATTCGTCTTAATCTCTTTTCGCTTGCCAATCCCAAATCATATCCTTTTGGCGTTAATCGAATATCAGCATTATCTTGTCTTAAAAGCGTTCTATATTCGGCACGCGATGTAAACATGCGGTAAGGCTCTTCTGTACCCTTAGTGATCAAATCGTCCACTAAAACACCAATATATGCCTCGTCTCTTCTTAGGATAAATTCATCTTTCGACTGCACTTTTAATGCTGCATTGATACCGGCCATAAGACCTTGAGAGGCCGCTTCTTCGTAACCCGTAGTGCCATTGATCTGCCCAGCGAAATATAGATTGTCAATTAATTTAGTTTCCAAAGTATGTCTCAATTGCGTCGGTGGAAAATAATCGTATTCAATCGCATAACCAGGCCTGAAGAATTTAACGTTCTCAAAACCAACTACAGATCGTAATGCCTTAAATTGAACATCCTCTGGAAGCGACGTCGAAAAACCATTAACATAAACTTCGCAGGTATTCCAT
>JBBSOJ010000194.1:0-6423 GCA_038259855.1 Flavobacteriales bacterium | reverse complement strand
GGTTTTGTAGAAAGGGACTATCGCATTGCTGTCAATCATTTTGATAGCCCCTGACTTGATTTGACTTTCGTTCTACAAATTTGAAAGGTATTATTGGATTTTATTCCCCATCTCGACCGTAGTACGGTTAAAATTTAACATTTTGAAATTTGATGTGTTTTGCGTCAAATTGATGTCTGTTTTTTCAGATTATGACATCAAATGAATAGAAATAAAATGGAAATTAGCGTAAAATGGGATGACCGTAGGTAGACCGTAGTACGGTCTTTTTACGTTGAGAAAATTGAGATAATATACCTACTCTTCACTCTTGCCCATCTCTGATAACAAGCATATACTGAGCTCATCAAGAAACATGGTTCTGCTGTTCTTTCGATTTTTAATATCCTGATAGGTTTTGTAAATATCCTTGGGTGTAAAATCGAAAACTTCCTGCATATTTTTGGATATGTCAGTAATACTTAGCCTGTTTTGCTTTGCAACTCCAGCATAAGAAAGCGCATAGACAAGTTCGACCCAGTCGGTGTTTGTAAAAGGCCAGATCAATTTGTCCATTTTGAGTAAAGGAATCTCAGTAGCAACAGACTGGAATTTTAAATTGTGTAAACGACCATCCAGATAAGTGGCCAATTGGGTATACGCTTTGATTTTGCTTAAGAGCATATCTCTGGAAGTCGAAAAATCTTTTTCCTGGAAATAAAAATCACTGCAAATCAGATGATACGTTTCCAAACTATCCCTAGTGTAATATTGCGTGTCAAAATGTGAATATCTACCATTTACATAGTGTTCAAATTCCAAATTACGGTTGAAGAATCTGTTTAGTTTATTGATTTTATGTCTGAGGTATTTTTTTTGACAATCGATATTTGCTTTGGGAAATTGTATTTCAAATGAGCGAATCTCTGAAAAATAAATCAAAGGTGTTATTGCCTTGGGTTTGACATTTTTAAAGAAATTAATTTCATCTAACGTATTTTCAAACCCTTCCCTTAATAATAAAGCTCTCAAATCTTTCAGGAAACCATGGCACAATTCAATGACCACGGTGGACTTCTCGATAATATTAGAAGAAGTTATTTTGATAGTAGCAAATTCCCTTTCAAAATTTTCGCATAGTGAGGTCGAATCCATAATTTCCAAGTCTTTGTTTTGAAAATATTCCACAATGGGTAAAATAAATACGATTTTGACAAATCATATTGCTAATAGCTGAATTAAATTGACAATTCAGTAAATTAGAGAATAACAATTAATTTGGCATTTATTGTGTCAATGTTGTCTGATGACCAACCAAAGATTAATAACAAAGATTTAATCTTAATTTATCTTTTGCAACACGTTGTAGGTGAGATTTATGAATTGTTTGCTGAAATTTATAAATTTCAACATATTATTTGAACATTAAATATAATTTATAAGATGTTTGAGCTTAAGAATATACATGATCTTAAAATCTTCTGTTGGAGAGATGGATTTATCTTTTTTTTAATTGCCTTAGCTTTCAACAGTATTATAGCACAAAATAAACCTAATGAAATATCGCAGACCAATAGTTTTGATGGTCTTCGTCAATTGTTCAATGAACTACCTGCTGATTCATTGTACACAAAAAGATTTATAGCCAAAATTTACTTGCAGAGAGCAAAAGAGGATAATGATACAATTAATATCGGAAGAGGTTATTATTTACATTCAGTTTTAATGGATGGGCCTTTGAAAGCAAAGCGATATGCTGATAGTATTATATTGTTTACTAAAAACAGTAATGATTTTTCTTATCCAGCAGCCGGTTATTTCCTAAAAGGATATTGGTGCTATGAATTAAGTCAGTACCAAGAAGCGTTGGATAGCTATCTCATTGGCGACTCGATTGCAAAAAAAAGAGGCAACACATCTCAGTCTGCAGGATATAAAAGAATGATAGCACTATTGAAAAATAGGGCGGGCGACCATAGGGGAGCACTAAAAATTTATTTAAAGGAAATTGATTCATTGAACCTGGTCAAAAGCAAAAGCTCAGCCAATTATTCAAATTACTTAAATATACTTTACAATACTTCATTGACCTACATGCGTTTAAAACAACTTGATTCCGCAAAATTATATTCTGTAAAAGGTCTGAATGAGAGCTTAGTCAAGAAAGATAGTATCGTCTATTTTGAATTTATGTATAACCTAGGAGTAATTGAATATTTATTGGGAAATGAAAATCAAGCCTTGATAAATATTGATACGGCCATACCTTATTTGGACGATTACTCCCAGGCAATGGCTAATTATTATAAGGGTAAAATAGCTATTCATAACCAGTCAGAAAGTGATGCCCATCAATTTTTTAGGATTAGTGATTCGATAGCTGGACAATTGAACTATACATTTCCAGAGTTAAGATCTATTTACGAGTTTAAGATAGATTATTATGAAAAAAATCTTGATTTGCAGAGCCAACTGCTTTACATAAATAAATTGTTAAAATTGGACAGTACATTATATCGTTCCAAGGACTTGCAATTACAGATTGAAAAAAAATATAACCGTCCTTTATTAATTCAAAAGAAAGAAACAGTAATAAACGCATTACGGGATAAAAATAAATTTGCAAAAATTATCAATTTACTACTTGGGACAGCAACTGTAGTCCTGATTTCAATGGTTGTTTGGTATAGGATTAGACAGAGGAAATATTTGGAGAAATTTAAAATTCTGATTGAAAATGATAACGACATAAATTCTCAGAAACTCAAGAATCGCCGGGTTTCAGATATGATTCCGCTAGATATTTATAATAATATTGCAATGGATTTAGAAAAATTTGAGTCCCAAAATCAGTTTCTCCAACCTGTTACTTTGGTTGAATTGGCCAAAAGACTTGATACCAACTCAACTTATTTGTCAAAATTTATAAATATTCATACTGGAAGTAATTTCAGTCAATATATCAATAAATTAAGAATTATCTATATCGTAAAGAAGTTGAAATCAGATTCAAAGTTAAGAGCATTTACAATAAAAGCAATTGGCGAAGGCATTGGTTTTGGAACCACTAAATCTTTCACAAAAGCTTTTTATAGTGAGACAGGAATTAATCTTTCCTATCACCTTAGAAAATTGAATGAAGAAATTTAATTCTTTTACAATCCAAAGAAAAAATTTTCATAAACCCAGTGAGTTTACTTACACACTAAGTCTTTTCTTTAACAATTCCATATCTTCACTAACTTTCTGTTCAATTACACGTGCATAAATTTGTGTAGTTGTAATTTTTGTATGGCCCAACATCTTTGAAACTGTCTCCATCGGAACTCCGTTTGATAGGGTTACGGTCGTTGCAAATGTATGTCTGGCCATGTGAAATGTAAGATTTTTTTTGATCTTGCAAGTGTCGGCAATTTCTTTTAGGTAACTATTTAACTTTTGATTGGATAGACTTGGGAGTAACTTTTCTGAATACTGGGTTCGAGGGTGCTTCTTATATTTTTTTATTAGCATCTCAGCTTTGGGAAGTAAAGGAATTTTAAATGGAACTCCGGATTTATTCCTATTTGACATGATCCATTTATTGCCATCTATACCTTTAACGATGTGATCTGAACTTAAATCCATTATGTCGGAGTATGAAATACCCGTATAGCAACTGAACACAAACAAATCCCTGACCGTCTGAAGCCTTTCAATTTTTATCTCAAGCTCTTCTATGCGCAATAATTCTTTATCCGTGAGATAGTCTCTTTCGGTCTTTTCCATTTTTACCTGATACCTTTGGAAGGGATGGTTTTCAATCCATTCGATGTCATGCGCCAATCTTGTCATCTTTTTTAACCTCTGAATGTGTTTCATGATGGCATTGTTACCGATTTTTTCTTGATAATGGCTAGGCTTATATGCCCTCAAAAAGCTTTCGAAACCTAAAACGAAGGCATAATTTAAATCCTGAAGATAAATGTCAGTTGTATTGAACTCTTTTTTGACATATTTAAGAATGTATGTCTGACTTGTTCTATAATGGCATAAAGTTTTAGCACAAAGCTTATTTGCCATTATATCATTATGATACTTAAAAATTTCACACAAAGTGTGACTAGCCTTGTCTTCACCTAAAAACCTAGCTTTGATCAATTGAGGCGTTACAACGCGCTGCTCATTTTGTAATTCGCGATATGTTTGAATTAAATTTGCCTTTGTGTCATCAAGAAAAAGATTCACCTTTCGTGGAATATCTCCATGGCCTTTCATTTTTTGATGCTTGGGATTCCAGCGGTCAATATTGATTTTGTGGTTAAGGCTTATGTTCGCTTTTTTACCATTAATGGTAATACGAGCATAAATGTTTGTTTCATTATTTATAGCTCTAGCGGCGTAGACCCAAAATAAAATTGAAAAAGATACAGAAGAATTCATAGTTGTCGTCTTAATTGTTAAACAATAATTGAGACGAAAGTCAAATCAACTAAATACTGTATGAGTATAAATATAAGTCATTTTTAGAGATGTTGACGAATGTTGACGATTTAAAAACCTATGTTGACGAATTGTGAACTAATTATTTGATATATTTTGATATCAGTTAATTTGGTTAAAAACTAAAAACCCTGCCAATCAAATGATTAGCAGGGTTTTGTTCCCATTTGGTATCTCTACCAGTGACCCGACTGGGGCTCGAACCCAGGACCCTAACATTAAAAGTGTTATGCTCTACCAACTGAGCTATCGAGTCATTTTCTTAATGAGGGTGCAAATATAAAACGTTTTATTAATAAACCAAACCCTTTCTTAATATTATTTTTTGTTTTTTTGTGGAGGCTTAGTCTATGTTTTTAGAAATCAATTTATAAGGCGTTTTATGATTATTATTTTAATTGGATATATGGGTTCTGGAAAGTCCACAATTGGGCAAAAACTGTCCGAAATACTCAAATTTGAATGTATTGATTTGGATGATTACATTCAAAAAATGGAGCAATTGACCATCTCTCAAATTTTCGAGCGTAGGGGTGAGATCTATTTCAGAAAAATAGAGCATACATATTTGAAGGAGCTTTTAGGGCGGAACAATATAATTCTGTCACTTGGAGGTGGCACACCATGTTACGGCAGCAATATGGACGCTATATTAAATACTGAAGTTGCACATAGCATATACTTGAAGAGTTCCATTCCAAATTTGGTAAATAGACTGCGTTCCGAAAAATCACAGAGGCCTTTGATTTCACATCTCCAAACAGATGAAGAATTAACTGAGTTTATAGGGAAACATCTTTTTGAGCGCTCTTACTACTACAGCCAAAGCCACCAAACGCTTTTGACAGATGGTAAAACTATTGAAGCAATTACTGAGGAAATTGTGGCCAGCCTAGTTTAAGAAGGCCTCATAAACTTTACCAGTTAAAATGACCTCTACGTGCTCATGAAGAGAGGTAGAGAGAGAAATGCCTTTATAATCGGCCTTAACCGGAAACTTTTTGTGGTTCCTATTGACCAATACTGCAGTTTTGAATTGTTTTAATGGCACATTCAAAAAATGCTTGACGCCATAAATTAGGGTGGTACCTGAGTTTAAAACGTCATCAATCAGTACCACAGATGTGTTGCTATATGCTGTGGCGTCAATTGAGGTAGTTATCGGATTTAAAGGATTCTTTTTATCAATCACCACTTTACACAACACCGATTTCAAATCGGAGATCTGATCAAGATTCGCCTTTAATTTTTGCGCGAGAATATATCCATTAGAATCTATTCCTGCCAAAATAACTTCATTCCCATCCACATTGCTTTCGTAAATTTGATAGGCAATGCGTCTTATTTTATGGTTGATTTCTTCGTGGTTTAGTATTACTTGTTTTGATCCTGCCATGTTGGAGATTGTTTTTTCAAAGATAAATAAAGTGTTTTTTTAATTGTCATCTTCGGTCTCATAAAAATCATCAATATCCCGGCGGTCTTTTTTGCTAGGTCTGCCCACCCCTTTTTTACGGTAGTAGTCTTTTGAATATTTTAAAAGGTCTTGCGCTTCAAATGCTTCTTTTGGCGTGGTATCCTTTCTGTAAATATCCACCAATTTTGCACCCACGCGACTTGGAGGAATATCGTTGACCATAAGCTGGTATTTGATCTGATCCTTGCGCAATTCTACCTTGTCAGTAGCATAAACTTCTCTACTGGGTTTAGCTACCTGACCATTAATTTTGATATGGCCTTTTTTGCAAGCTTCCGTTGCAATGGTGCGGGTTTTGTAATATCTAACACACCACAGGAATTTATCTATTCGCATATTAAAATTTTTAAAACAACGTTAATGTTGTTGTGCAAACATATTATATTATTGTATCTTGCCGGCAAAAATAAGCATTATTGAAACATAATTTAACACTGCATTTTAAGTGTTTAAGTTGATGATTTTTAGCTGATGCATGTCGCTTT
>JBBSOJ010000193.1:0-6442 GCA_038259855.1 Flavobacteriales bacterium | reverse complement strand
TGGTTCAAGAGTCTAAATTAGGCCATTTCATACTTGATTTTCGCAACATTTTAAAATTAGTTTTAGTGTTTCAATAAATAGACTAATGCAACGTTGTAGTAAAGGAAGATAAAAAAACCAACAATTGAGTTATTTCGTAGGTTATTTGTGCAATTTGGCGCTGTGTTAAAACAGGCGTATAGTTAGAGAAATATCTAGTTAGTATAAGCGTTTAATGTTTTTAAATACATATATTTGAAATTTATATCACTATTATTTACAGACCCCTCAAATGTACTTTATCGGATATTTTTGCATTTCGTAGATATTTTTTTTGAATTTTAACGTTGTTGACTCGCTTTTTTTTATACATTTACACCATAGTTTTCATAATGGGATTACAAGACAAGAAAATCTTTGCCTCAATCTTACTTGTATTAGTAAGTTTTGTGGGCACCGCACAAGGGTCAGGTCAACCGCCTCCACCTATGCCTCCCCCGCCTCCAGGTCTTCCTATAGATAATTGGATATATGCTCTATTTATGGTTGCTTTGATCTTTGGTATTTTCAAAAAGATTAAGACATCAAAAATTTAGATCCTATGTAAGTTGCAGCAACCGCTGTACGTATTTCCCCAAAACATCAAACTCCAAATTAACGATACTGCCCTTTTTCAATAGTTTAAAATTGGTATGTTCATACGTAAATGGAATAATCGCAACACTAAATTGATTTTTTCTTGAATTCACCACGGTCAAGCTAACGCCGTTAACGGTCACGGATCCTTTTTCTATAGTGATATTGCTTAAGGAGGAATCATACTCAAACGTATATTCCCAACTCCCGTTTTTAGTAATTACGTCTTTACAGATGGCGGTTTGGTCAACATGACCTTGAACAATATGGCCATCCAATCGATCGCCAAGTTTCATGGCCCGCTCCAAGTTGACTTGATCGTGTAATTGAAGCGATCCAATATTCGACTTATCTAAAGTTTCTTTAATGGCGGTGACAGTATAGTGGTCGCTTTGTAGATCGACTACGGTCAAACAAACACCATTGTGTGCCACACTTTGATCTATTTTTAGTTCTGAAAAAAAATCACTTTTAATGGTGATGTTAAGATTGTCGTCTTGATGCTCCAATCGGGTCACAACGCCTAAATCTTCAATAATACCTGTAAACATAATGTCGAATAAATGGTTAAATTTGCAAAGACAATCATCGCGTTATCTAGCGTGATACAAAGATAATACATTAATGAAGAAGGCAGAACTTATAAAAGTTGGTATTTCGGTAGGAGATTTAAATGGGATTGGCACAGAAATAATCCTTAAAACATTTGAAGACTCTAGAATGCTCGAATTTTGTACACCCATTATTTTTGCCTCTATTAAAACGATGTCATTCTTTAAAAAACACTTCGAAAGCACTATTAATTTCCATGGTATCAATGAACTCAATCAAATCATAGAGGGCAAAGTCAATGTGCTCAATGTTTGGAAAGATCATCCCGCTGTAGAATTTGGAAAGGAAGATCATGATATAGGACTGTTTGCAGTCAAATCACTTGAAGCGGCGACCAATGCTTTGAAAAATGATGATATTCATGTGTTGGTTACGGCACCAATCAATAAACTAACGGTACAATCTGATGAATTCAAATTCCCTGGTCATACCAATTATTTAGCTCAAGCGCTAGGTGGAACAAGCCTCATGTTTATGGTGACGGAAGACTTAAAAGTGGGATTGCTGACAGATCATGTCCCTGTAAAGGATGTTTCGGTCAACATCACTGCAAAACTTATAAGTGAAAAAGTAGATACTGTTTATAATTCGTTGGTACAGGATTTTAGGATCAACAAACCGAGAATTGCTATTTTGGGCATCAATCCGCATGCTGGAGATAATGGTGTTATTGGCGAAGAAGATGATACAGTCGTAAGGCCCGCGTTGGAGAAAATAAGGGAAAAAGGAAAGTTGGTCTACGGACCTTATTCAGCAGATAGTTTTTTCGGCTCAAAAAATTATAAAAATTTTGATGCCATCATTGCATCGTATCACGATCAAGGGTTGATCCCTTTTAAGACCATCACGTTTGGAGAAGGCGTTAACTATACCGCGGGTTTGTCAAAAGTTAGAACATCTCCCGATCATGGAACTGCATTTGAAATTGCAGGGAAAGGTGAAGCTGATGAAAGTTCGTTCAAAAGTGCCGTATTTATGGCCATTAAAATATTTAAGAATCGAAAGGAATATAAAAAAATCTCCAAGAACCCTCTCAAAAGGGCGCCAAAAAAGATATAATGATTTTTGAGGTCAAGAAATTTATAAATATTTGATTCGCTGAATTATTATGTTGAATTTTACTCATTAAATTTCGATGCGTTATAAACAAAAGTCCTTTCTGTAACAATTCGGCCACTCAAATAGATTTTAATTTCGCTTAACAAGTTATTTGTCAACTATATTAGGAAGTTGCGTAAACTTTTGTCTGAAAAAAGATAATTGTCGTAACCGGTATTGTTGACACAAACAATTTTTGTCTAATTCGCAATCTGCGTTAGGGATTGAAGTGAAAATCCTTTTTTATGCCCATCAATTTTTGTTTAATCTTCTCAATTGTCATTGCATAAAAAAGATTGTAACGAAAAGCCCGACCCTTTTCGGGTAACGCCCAACCTCAAATATCAATAATAAAGTTATAATTGTATCGGGAATTACTCATCTACTAACTTATAAACATTTTTTTGTTGATATCGCTTTTACATGAATAAAATAATTGTATATTTGCGGGCTCAAAATGAATGTGACAATGAAGGCTTTAAAAGATTATACCATACAATTTGTTGGTTTAAAAACAGGAAAGCACCATTTTGATTATAAGATTGATAATGAGTTCTTTGAACATTTTGAGTATGATGAGTTTAATTCTGTAAAGATTAATGTTGATTTACTTTTCGACAAGAAATCAACGTTTTTAGAATTGAACTTTAAAGCTAAAGGCGTGGTAAATGTCAATTGTGATACTACCAATGAGCCTTACGACCAAGATATCGAAGGTGAATTTGACCTGGTCGTCAAATTTGGTGATGTTTTCAATGACGAAATTGAAGACATTTTAATCATTACTCATGGCGAATACGAAATCAATGTGGCACAGTACATCTATGAGTTAATCATATTATCGATGCCAACCAAGCGTGTTCACCCTGGTATTGCTGATGGCACATTGCAATCAGACATACTTGATAAACTAGAAGAATTGAGTCCAAAAGGGCTGGAAGAGAAAGAAAAATCAGAGGAAACAGATCCTCGTTGGAATACTTTAAAAAAACTATTAACGGATAAATAAATCATAAAATGGCACATCCTAAAAGAAAAATTTCTAAAACCAGAAGAGATAAGAGAAGAACACATTATAAAGCGACGGTTCCTACAATCGCTACGTGTCCTACTACAGGAGAAGCACACTTATTCCACAGAGCTCATTGGCACGAAGGAAAACTTTATTATAGAGGACAAGTGCTTATCGATAATTCTGAAAAAGAAGAAAATCTAGCATAACTATTATGCACGCATACAAAAAGACGCTCCTACCAGAGCGTTTTTTTTATGATTAATTTTCGAAAGTCTTAAAAACGACTTAATTTGCATCATAATTGACCCATTTATTGGTAAATTGAGCTAATAATTGCAGTTTTTGGTCAATCTTGGCCAATTTCATGGTCATTTTAATACACTATAATGAGTAAAATCACAGCAGCGATTACGGCCATTGGAGGATATGTTCCAGAGTATGTATTGACAAATCAAATTTTGGAGACATTGGTGGAAACCAATGATGAGTGGATTACTTCACGTACTGGTATCAAAGAACGTAGAATATTAAAAGAAGATGGTAAGGGCACTTCTTTTCTTGCCATAAAAGCAGCTCAAAATCTAATAGATAAATCTGGTGTCGACCCAGCTGAAATTGATTTGGTCATTGTTGCTACAGCAACGCCAGATATGAAAGCAGCATCCACGGCAGCTTACACGGCCACACACATTGGTGCAACGAATGCTTTCTCGTTCGACTTGGAAGCCGCATGTTCCAGCTTTCTGTTTGGAATGTCAGTCTGCTCCAGTTATATCGTTTCTGGTAAATACAAAAAGATACTCTTAATTGGAGCGGACAAAAATTCCTCCATGATTAATTATAAAGACAGAGCGACGTGTATCATCTTTGGGGATGGCGCAGGAGCGGCCTTGTTTGAGCCGAACACGGAAGGTTACGGACTTCATGATGAACTATTAAGAAGCGACGGAAATGGACGTGATTTTTTACAAGCTACGTATGGAGGGTCATCGTATCCATTGACACCTGGCGCAGTAGCCGAAGGAAAACATTATTTATTTCAAGAAGGCAAAACGGTTTTTAAAAATGCCGTATTCAATATGGCAGACGTTACAGAAAAAATATTGGAACGCAACCATCTTAATAAAGATACAATCGATTGGTTGGTGGCACACCAAGCCAATAAACGAATTGTAGAAGCAACTGCCAATAGAATTGAGATTGATGAAGATAAAGTGATGTTGAACATCCATAAATATGGAAATACCACATCAGGAACCTTGCCTTTATTATTGCACGATTACGAGTCCCAACTCAAAAAAGGTGACAAATTAGTGTTTGCAGCCTTTGGAGGCGGATTTGCCTGGGGAGCGATTTATTTAACATGGGCATATAATTCTTAATTAACCAACTAACAACTAATTATTTCTAATTACACAATTATGGATATTAAAGAAATTCAAAACTTAATCAAGTTTGTAGCCAAATCTGGCGCAAGTGAGGTCAAACTTGAGATGGACGACATCAAAATCACGATTAGAACTGGTGGCGAAGATAGAGGCGAACACATGACCTATGTGCAACAAATGCCGATGAACACTCAAACACAGATGCCACAACAATCACAAGCAGGATCAGCGCCTCAAGCTCCAGCAGCAGAAGCTCCAGCAGCGGCAGTAGATGAGAGCTCCAAATTTGTAACCATTAAATCCCCAATCATTGGGACATTCTACAGAAAGCCGTCTCCTGATAAGCCAATGTTTGTTGAGGTCGGAAAAACAATCAAAGAAGGTGATGTATTATGCGTCATTGAAGCAATGAAACTATTTAACGAAATAGAATCTGAAATTTCAGGTAAAATTGTTAAGATTTTAGTGGACGATTCCTCACCTGTTGAATATGACCAACCCTTATTTTTAGTAGACCCATCCTAATCAATTTTAAAATTCCAAAAAACAAATCCCAATTTGTTGGAATTTGGAATTTGAGATTTTAAATTTATAGATTATGTTTAAAAAAGTATTGATTGCAAATAGAGGAGAGATCGCACTACGTGTCATCAGAACCTGTAAGGAAATGGGTATTAAAACTGTTGCGGTATATTCCACGGCAGATGCTGAAAGTTTGCATGTTAAATTTGCAGATGAGGCGGTTTGTATCGGGCCACCAGCAAGTAAAGATTCCTATTTGAAAATGTCGAATATCATTTCGGCAGCTGAAATAACAAATGCCGATGCTATTCATCCTGGCTACGGTTTCTTGTCTGAAAATGCTAAATTCTCAAAAATATGTGAAGAACATGGTATCAAATTCATTGGTGCCTCTCCAGATATGATTGCCAAAATGGGCGATAAGGCTACCGCAAAAGCGACCATGAAAGAAGCAGGCGTTCCTTGCGTTCCCGGAAGTGAAGGAATTATTGAGTCTTTTGAGCAATGCGAAAAAATTGCGAAAGAAACAGGATATCCTGTCATGTTAAAAGCAACTGCAGGTGGTGGTGGAAAAGGAATGCGTGCCGTCTGGAAGCCAGAAAATCTTAAAAACGCGTGGGATTCTGCACGTCAAGAATCGAAAGCTGCGTTTGGCAATGACGATATGTATATGGAAAAACTCATTGAAGAGCCACGTCATATTGAAATTCAAATTGTAGGCGATTCCACAGGAAGAGCATGTCACTTATCAGAACGTGATTGTTCTATACAGCGTCGCCATCAAAAGTTGACTGAAGAAACACCTTCACCATTTATGACCGATGAACTTCGTGATAAAATGGGATTAGCGGCCGTAAAAGCAGCAGAGTATATAAAATATGAAGGCGCAGGAACGATAGAATTTTTGGTAGACAAACACCGAAATTTCTTCTTCATGGAGATGAATACACGTATTCAGGTAGAACACCCCATCACAGAGCAGGTCATAGATTTCGACTTGATTCGTGAGCAAATTATGGTCGCAGCAGGCATTCCGATTTCTGGTAAAAATTATTTGCCACAATTGCATTCCATAGAATGTCGTATCAATGCTGAAGATCCCTATAATGACTTCAGACCGTCACCAGGAAAAATCACCACGCTTCACGCGCCAGGAGGTCATGGTGTGCGATTGGATACACATGTGTATGCA
>JBBSOJ010000192.1:0-6569 GCA_038259855.1 Flavobacteriales bacterium | reverse complement strand
TCTACGGATTTCCCAAAGTTAGTTTATATTTGGAGAGGTTCGTGCTAAAACACGCCACAGCTCATATACATAAACGTTGGCAACAAGCTAAATGGAAAAACAAAACGAAATGAAAAACAGAAAAACTGAACAATTGCGTTTCAAACTAAATGCTAAAAAATTGATTTCTAAAGCCTTAATTATTCTATTAACGCTATTAACAGCATACTCAATTTATGGATTAATTGCGAAAGACAATGTACAGATGTTCATTGCTTTATTCGCTGTAGCTTGCACAAGTTGGTCATTTATTCCTTTGCCATTTAATGTTATTAAAGAAATTAAATCTAAACTAAAATTACGAGAGAATTCTAATTAGATTTTATAGAACCTATAGATAGATGCAAAATAATACTACTTACAAGCTGAATTCGAATGGTCAAAAAAAAATTGAAGCAGAAATGGGAGCAAAAATATTGACAAATTTCGGAAATAATAAAAGCCATTTGCAAACACCATGTAGAATTAATTGCTTGGTCTATGCCGACTTATAAACATTCCCGCCGAATTTTCACTTAAATTTGTTATTGGAAGGGTTCGTACTTAAACACGCAACGTACATCCATATAAAACGCTGGCAGCAAGCAGCCAAGATGAAGTAATTATAATTGATTAATAACAAGAAATAAAATGAGCAATATTTTTAAGTTAGTATGTTTCGCAGGCATTATTATGTCGATGTCTCTAATTTCATGTGAGAAAGGTGATGATGATGATGATGATGATGATGATATAAGTAATACATGTGATGTCTCAAATCCTACTAAAGAGTTGGGTTGGCTAATGGAAGCAATTGATGATATTAAACAAGATGAATATTCTTATTATGCTATGGCTAATTATAAAGGAGAGACAGTATTCTATTATGTAAATTGTAATCCTCTAGCTAATTATGTATCAATTGTAAAAAATTGTGTAGGAGACGATTTAGGTAATGCAAATGACTTAAGAGATGAGCTAACCGATATCATAACGTTATGGAAGCATGAAAATTCTAAATGTAATTTTTAGATAGTGATTAGCCTTTGGATATTGGAGAAAACCAAAAGAATATAAACAGGAGAGCATTTTAAAAAAACGCAAAAAAATGAAACAAATTATCACAGCACTTATTTTTACAGGAATTTTGATTTCTTGCAATTCTTCAGACAAAACTGAAAATTCAACAGAGAACGTCTCTACAATAGATACTCTATCGAAAAATTCACCAAATGATGATGAAGGACAATTTATTTCGATAGATACAGACGAAGCTCTAATTGCAAGTTCTGTAATGGCTGCGCCTCAAGAGAATAGAGAAAAGTGCAAAGTTATAGGCTATAATATGGCTGGTGAATTTGTGACACTCCGAGAAGGTGATAACGAATTTATTGTTTTAGCAGATGACCCAAATAAACCAGGATTTAGTGCCGCTTGTTACCACAAGGATCTGGAGCCATTTATGGCAAGAGGAAGAGAACTTAAAGCCGAGGGGAAAACACCAGGCGAAATATTTGATATTCGAGAAGAGGAAGCGAAATCGGGTAAACTAGACATGGGGAAACCAGGATCAACTCTACACATTTATTTCGGAAGTGGTGAATTGTACAATCCCGAAACTTCTAAAGTGGCAGGAGCCCAATACCGCTATGTAGTCTATTTGCCTTTTGCAACTGCTCAATCCACAGGTCTTCCAGAAAAACCGATAGCCGCCAACCATCCGTGGATTATGAATCCAGGAACCCATAGAGCACACATTATGATTTCCCCTTTATCGGAAGAATAAAGCAATTTAAATTAGAAATAACAATAGAGGAAATAACGAAATTTCACCAACTTGTATAAATGATTGCTCGTTTGAGCATAAATAGAAAATTCTAGTGATTATGCACTAATTGGTTCATCTTTAACAACCAAATTACTAACTGCACAACGGTAAACATTAAAATATTTTTCAAACAAACTGAATGCAGCTATTATCAAAATAAATTTAAAGCTCTATCAAAATTTTATAATAACTGACAAAATAAAAGCCCTGTAATCAAAAGATTACAGGGCTTTTTGCGGAGAAAGAGGGATTCGAACCCCCGGAGGTGTGACCCTCAACAGTTTTCAAGACTGCCGCATTCGACCACTCTGCCATTTCTCCTAGAGTGCCTCATCAAGCTATTCGCCTGAATGCGCGTGCAAATATAAAATGATTTTTTGATTGCCACCAATCTTTTTATATGTTTTTTTTAATTCAAGATACAATCGTTGGCAACCTGCTTAAAATCACTCTTTACAACAGCAACCAACTATATAAACGTAAATCATATAAAAGGATATAGTTTTGTAATCAATTACCGTGTTTATTGCTATCACCTTTTTTAGGATCCCATTCTTTTTCTTCCGAGTGAGAGTCTTCTTTTGATTCTGGATCTCTTTTTTCGTCCATTTTTCTGTTATTCTGCTTTTCTTTCTCTTTATCTTCCATTACATCTATATATTAAATCGTGGTAAGAACATTTAAACTGACTAAAACAAAAAAAAGTTCTTACAATCAAATGATTATAAGAACTTTCAGGCTATTAATTAACAATTTTACCAATTGTCAATTTCTTTCTTGAAGTCTTCTTTGGATTTACCATACTTTTCTTGCATTTTACCAGCAAGCTTATCGTAATTTCCTTCTGCTTCAGTATATTCGTCATCTGTGATTTTTCCGTATTTCTTTTTAAAATCACCTTTTATTTGTTTCCATTTACCTTCAAATTGATCTGAATTCATAATATGTGTTTTTAGAGTTATTATTAATATTAATCTAATTTACAACTACAAAGTCCTTGACCATAACTCAAAAACTCCCGATATTAACTCTTATACCATTTTAATACATTTTTAACAATAGAGATGCTTTCTAATAACATAATTAGAGAGATAATCACATATAATACAATGTTTGGGTTAGGTGTGAATTAAAACTCCTGAAAAATAGATTGTTATTTATATTCTAATACTAACCCCATAATGACATAACTAACTTATAATATGACAGAATGCTTTTAATATCCTTAATTTTTCACTTAATTTGAGTCTGTTATAGAAGTCTTATGAAATTAATTTTTATTGTTTCTGTGTTTACAATTGTCGGTGCATGCTCCCACAAACGCTATAGTGAAAAACTTCAGGATATTAAAAATAATGTGAAGTATGAAAAGATTGACAAAATTGAAAAATTTTCGAATACGATCAACGCAGCCGAATTAAAGGATATCGTTTATGAGATCACATCGGAAGCACATGGGGGTCGACTCACTGGCTCCAAAGGTCACGCCCGCACCTGCGAATTCATTAAAGATTTTTATAGCTCGAATGGCATTTCCTCACCTTTATTGAATGGTGATTATTTTCAGCACATTCCGAAGTCATCTCTGTCTGATAGATTTGAAAATTCTCAAAATGTTATAGCCTATATCAAGGGAACAGCCTTTCCTAACGAAGTATTGGTGATTTCAGCGCATTCAGATCATTTAGGAGACCTCGATGGCACGCTGTATCCAGGCGCAGATGATAACGGTTCTGGCACTTCGGCCGTATTGGAAATCGCAGAAGCTTTTAAATTAGCTCAAAATGAAGGTTTTAGCCCTAAACGCAGCATTCTCTTCTTGCATCTTACTGGTGAGGAGCAAGGCTTATACGGATCAAGCTTTTACATAAAACATCCTGCATTCCCATTGCAAAATACAGTTGCCAATCTCAACATAGATATGATAGGACGAGTAGACAGAAAGCATGAAGAGAACCCCAATTATATCTATCTTATAGGATCTGACCGCATCAGCACCGAGCTTCATTACATCTCTGAAACTGCCAATGATAAGTTCACCAAGCTAGACATAGATTACACTTACAATGCCGAAGATGATTCCAATCGCTATTATTACAGATCCGATCATTATAATTTTGCCCAAAATGGCGTACCAGTGATTTTCTATTTTAATGGTGAGCACGACGATTATCACAAACCAACCGACACGGCTGATAAAATTCAATATAAATTACTTGAAAAACGAGCGCGTCTTATATTCGCGACAGCATGGTATATCGCCAATTCTGATAAAAGACTCGCAGCCATAAAGATTTGAGCGTTAAAATCAACCTAATCCACTTTGAATCACTCCTCATATGTCGTAAATTCGCCATACTTAATTATTAACACTTTCAATTTACTTATGAGAAAATCAATACTATTCCTTAGCGCTACATTCGTAATGTTCAGCTGTGGCAATCAAAAAACAACGACACAAAAGGTTGAAAATACCGATGTCAAAACAGTAGATCCTACGACTTACGCTTCTACCATTACTTCAGGCGAATTAAAAGAAATGCTTTACACCTACGCTTCCGACGAGTTCGAAGGACGGGATACCGGTGAAAAAGGTCAGAAAATGGCTGTTGAGTATTTAAAGGAAAAATACGTAAGCATGGAAATACCTTCCGCGCTTCCAAACAACGACTATTTTCAAGAGGTACCACTTCAAAAAGAAAAATCTCCAAACATTACATTGTCTGTAGGAGGGAAAAACTTTGAAGCCTTTACAGACTTCGTGTCTTACGGTTCTTCAGACACACAGGAATTATCTGCTTCTGAAATCGTTTATGTTGGTCATGGTATTGATACGGAAACTTATTCTGATTACGCCAATGTCGATGTAAAAGGTAAAATTGTTTTAGTTAAAGAAGGTGAACCTAAAAATACTGATGGTATGTTTATGGTCTCCGGTACTTCAGAAGCTAGTAAATGGTCCAATGGACGCCAAGGTTTAAGCTCAAAGAGAGATGCGGCAAAAGATCATGGCGCTAAAGCATTTTTTATTGTAGATGCCGAGCTTTTCGAACGTTACGGTCCTTATTATAAAAAAATGAAAGACGCGGATAAATTTGGTCGTCTGTCGTTGGTTAAAACTGATATTGAGATGCCACAGTTTATCATATCTGCATCTCTTGCCAAAGCAATGTTTCCAGACGTTAATGAAGTCACTAAGCCACAATCCGTTCAGACAGATCTTAAGGTGTCTATACAAAGTATCAAAGCAGAGGTGAACTCCGAAAATGTTGCAGCATTTATAAAAGGATCAGAATTCTCTGATGAAATCGTTGTCATTTCTGCACACCTAGATCATATCGGAATTGAAGATGGCGAAATTTTCAACGGTGCAGATGATGACGGTTCAGGAACGATTGCCATTATAGAGATCGCACAAGCCTTCAAAAAAGCTGTTGATGATGGATATCGTCCAAGACGTTCTATCTTGTTTCTACACGTTACAGGTGAAGAAAAAGGCCTTTTAGGTTCTGAATATTATACGGATATGGATCCTATTTTTCCACTTGCCAATACTATGGTCAATTTGAATATTGACATGATAGGAAGAGTTGACGATGCACATACATCCAATCGTAATTATCTATATCTAATTGGGGCCGATCGCTTGAGCTCTGAATTGCACACCATTTCCGAAGATGTCAATAAAAAATATATGAACATGACATTCGATTATACCTATAATGATGAGAATGATCCAAATCGCTATTACTACCGCTCAGATCATTATAATTTTGCAAAAAACAACATTCCAGTAATTTTCTATTTCAACGGAACGCATGCTGATTATCACAAATCCACTGATACCGTTGAAAAGATCGAGTATGATCTTTTAGAGAGCAGATCTCGTCTTATTTTTCACACTGCTTGGGAACTTGCCAATAGAGACGATAAAATTATCGTCGATAAGATATCTAAATAATTTATGTTGGGCGTGACCACCCAGAAGGTGGGTGGTCGTGCTTTACACTAAATCTTTTTGTAGAAAAAACAAAAAGGATACCGCTTCAATCACTCACGCAGTTGCAATTATGATTTTATAACTCGACTATCAGAGCATATCGAAGCCAATCCGTAAGAATTATAACTGTATTAAAAGGTTGTTAATTTTTGATTAGAAAAATAGATCATACTCTTTTTATGATTAAATTAGACTATTGAATTGGGGTGCCGTTCAAATGAGGCTGAGATCATACCCACTGTACTGTTCAGATAATGCTGGGCATGGAATTCGGACAAGCAAAGGGAACAAACAATTTAGGTTGTTGTTCCCTTTGTTAGTTTAAGACGTTCCCTTTTGCTATAGTTTAATATAAACGCGTGGGTCATTAAATAACTCCGATAAAATTCACAAACTACCTAAAAACAAACAAAACAAAAATAACGCTGCATTATCAAGAGGTATTTTGATTCTCAATATCAGAAATAGTCATCCCATTGGAACCTAAATTGAGCCAAGTAAGGCATAGGCTTTAATAGTACCTCACATGACTCCAAAATTTCAATTAGTTCCACAAAAAAAGTCCTCAAATTTCTTTGAAGACTTTAGTTCTGGGTGGAAGACCGGGCTCGAACCGGCGACCCTCGGTACCACAAACCGATGCTCTAACCAACTGAGCTACAACCACCATGTAGCCGCATTTTTAAATGCGTGTGCAAATGTAATTTATTTCACATTTTCTAC
>JBBSOJ010000191.1:0-6576 GCA_038259855.1 Flavobacteriales bacterium | reverse complement strand
TCTTACTATGTGTTTTGGTCATACCGATCATCTACAGTTTTTTACCATCACCAAAAGAGCGTCATTTAGAACACTTGAATCGCCGCTGGATTGGCGGTTTTGTGAATTGGATCGAACGGATGGTCAAAGAAAAACGCATCGCCATCTATTTTACATCTGTTGCGGTTTTGGCCATTAGCATTATTGGAATTTTTCAGATTCGTATTTCGGGAAGCCTCATTGAAGACATGCCAAAAAAAGCTGAATTTTTTGAGGACATTCGGTTTTTTGAACAAGAGTTTAGCGGCATCATGCCCATGGAATTTATGATTGACACCAAACGAAAAAAAGGGGTCATGAAATTGAGCACACTCAAGCGTATGGAAGAGCTTGAAGACGTCATTGAAGAAACACGTGAGCTGTCACGACCTATTTCGGTGGTCAGTCTTGTCAAATACTCTAAACAGGCTTATTACAACGGTAATCCCGAATATTACCAATTACCTACAAGTCAAGAGAACAGTTTTATACTGTCCTACGCAAAAAATTCGTCTTCTGAAGCTAACTTATTGCAAAACTTTGTTGATAGTACCGGTCAATATGCACGGATCACAACCTTCATGAAAGATATTGGTACCGATAAAATGGAACGGATCGAGGAGACGCTCAAAACCAAAATCGATAAAGTCTTTCCTGCCGATCGCTACAACGTCATCATGACCGGTAAAGCACTGGTATTTCAAAAAGGGACCAAATATTTAGTGAAGAATTTGGCCATTTCTCTATCATTGGCAATTTTCCTGATTGCTTTATTTATGGCCTATATGTTCCGATCACTTAAAATGATTTTGGTATCGTTGATTCCTAACATTCTCCCTTTATTGATAACTGCAGGATTGATGGGTTATTTGGGCGTTCCGATTAAGCCTTCTACAATTTTGGTGTTTAGCATCGCCTTCGGTATCTCTGTCGATGATACGATCCACTTTTTGGCAAAATACCGACAAGAACTTCTGGCCAACAATTGGAAAATCAAAAAATCAGTGTATGCTGCGTTGAGAGAAACGGGTGTAAGTATGTTTTACACCTCCATTGTCTTGTTTTTTGGATTTTCGGTTTTCACCATTTCTGATTTTGGTGGCACTGTCGCTTTAGGTGCTTTGGTGTCCGCTACCCTATTATTCGCCATGCTATCCAATCTGCTGTTGCTCCCCTCTCTTCTTCTATCTTTGGAGCGTAGTATTGCGAATAAAGACGTATTAAAAGAACCCGCCATTGATATCATTCCAAAGGAAGACGAAATGGAGGAATAAATTCCAAAAAAAATCCAATTCCAAATTCCATAAATCAGTTAATTGGAATTTGATTTTTGAAGATTGAAACTTTACATTTGCACACTTAAATTCATAGAAATGACATCACAAACTATTGCTGGTTTATTAAAAACAGAAGCAAAATCGCAAGACATAGAAATCAAAGGATGGGTACGAACCTTTAGAGCGAATCGTTTCATTGCTTTGAATGATGGGTCAACACTTCAAAATATTCAATGTGTCGTAGACTTCGAAACAATGGATGAAGCGGCGTTAAAACGCATTACGACAGGCGCAGCTTTACACATTAAAGGGCAATTGGTAGAAAGCCAAGGTAAAGGCCAAAATGTGGAAATTGTGGTCAAAACACTCCATATATTAGGAGATTCCGATGCAGAGACATTTCCGATTCAACCTAAAAAGCATTCATTTGAATTTTTACGTGAAAATGCGCATTTACGAACCCGCACCAACACGTTTAGTGCGGTTATGCGATTACGCAGTACCCTATCATTTGCGGTTCATAAATATTTTAATGATAACGGGTTTTACAATATGCACACACCCATTATAACAGGAAGTGATGCTGAAGGCGCTGGTGAAATGTTCCGCATCAGTAATCTCAATGCAAAAAATCCGCCTTTAAATGAGGATGGAACCATTAATTATAAACAAGACTTTTTTGGAAAAGAAACCAACCTAACCGTTTCTGGACAGTTAGAGGCTGAAACTTACGCCATGTCTTTAGGTAAAGTTTACACATTCGGACCTACATTTAGAGCTGAAAACTCTAATACATCCCGCCATTTGGCAGAATTTTG
This sequence comes from Flavobacteriales bacterium, assembly GCA_038259855.1. Taxonomy (GTDB): domain Bacteria; phylum Bacteroidota; class Bacteroidia; order Flavobacteriales; family Flavobacteriaceae; genus JBPOFM01. Next base: position 4,463 of record JBBSOJ010000191.1, on the reverse strand, counting down.
GATGATTGAACCAGAAGTTGCTTTTATGGATTTGGCCGGAAATATGGATTTGGCTGAAGACTTTATGAAATCAGTTTTAAAATATGCTTTAGATCATAACCGAGAAGATTTGGAGTTTTTGGAGCAACGATTACTGGAAGAAGACAAAGCCAAACCACAAGCCGAACGTTCTGACATGAGCTTAATTGAAAAAATTAATTTCGTAGTAGACAACAATTTCAAACGAGTCAGTTATACCGAGGCGATCGATATTCTCAAAAATTCAAAACCGAACAAAAAGAAACAATTCAAATACCTTATTGACGCGTGGGGTGCTGACCTTCAAAGTGAACATGAACGCTTTTTAGTGGAGAAACATTTTAAGTGTCCCGTCATTTTATTTGATTATCCGGCAAATATCAAAGCATTTTACATGCGACTGAACGACAATACAGAACCTGGTAGAGAAACCGTTAGAGCCATGGATATTTTATTTCCAGGTATTGGCGAAATGGTTGGCGGGTCGCAGCGTGAGGAACGCTTGGACGTTTTAAAAGCAAAAATGAAAGCGCTCGATATCAGCGAGGAAGAATTATGGTGGTACCTCGATTTACGCAAATATGGTACCGCTGTGCATTCAGGATTCGGATTGGGCTTTGAACGATTGGTAATGTTCACAACAGGAATGGGCAATATCCGCGATGTCATTCCCTATCCAAGAACACCGCAAAATGCTGAATTCTAAAAAAGAATTAAAGCTCTTTAAGTTTTAAACCCTAAAGAGGGTTCCGATAATATTTTCACAAAACAATCTACATTTACAATGTATGTAGATTGTTTTTTTTATTTTTAAGTCTATCAAATCATATCAATGCTAAAACAGTATTTACAATTCAAGTTATCTCAAAAGTTGTCGCCACAGCAGATACAGCTCATGAAGCTTATTCAGTTGCCGACGCAAGCTTTTGAACAACGTTTGCAGCAGGAAATTGAAGAAAATCCTGCGCTGGAAGGCGGTAAGGAAGAATTGGATGACTACGATGATGATTTTGATAATACGGAGGATGCCTATGAAGATGAGGAGATCATCGGTGAGGATATCAATGTTGATGAGTATTTAAGTGATGATGACATCCCCGATTATCGTACGCAAGCCAATAATTATAGCGCGGATGATGAAGATAAAACCATGCCTTATGCCGCTGGTACGTCCTTTACACAATATCTCAATAGCCAACTAAACACCTTTAGACTTACTGACGATGAGCGCGACATAGCGGAATTCTTGGTTGGCAGTGTGGATGAAAGTGGTTATATCCGCCGGGAATTGAGCGATATTGCCGATGATTTGGCGTTTACCCAAAACATTTATACCGATGTTAAAAGCATCGAAAAAGTACTGAATATCGTCCACCAGCTCGATCCTGCGGGTGTGGGCGCTCGCAACTTGCAGGAATGTTTGAGCATTCAGTTACACCGACGCGAAAAAAATCCGGATGTAGAATTGGCAATTGATATTATTGACAATGCCTTCGATCAATTTACAAAAAAGCATTATAAAAAATTGTTGCAGAAATTCGATATCACCGAAATGCAACTCAAAGATGCCATTGATGAGATTGAACATCTCAACCCTAAACCTGGCGGCTCTTATTCAGGAAATACAAGAAGAGTAGAACACATTGTTCCTGATTTTACGATTAAGATTACAGATGGTGAATTGGAACTGACCTTAAATGGTAGAAATGCCCCTGAATTACATGTGTCCCGGGAATACACGAACATGATGAAAGGCTATAAGGAAGCGAAGGAAAAATCGAAATCCCAGAAAGATGCCGTGATGTTCATCAAACAAAAGCTGGATGCTGCGAAATGGTTTATAGAAGCCATCCGACAGCGACAACAAACCTTGTTTGTAACGATGAGTTCCATCATGCATTATCAAAAAGAATATTTTTTATCGGGTGATGAAACAAAGTTAAAACCCATGATTCTCAAAGATATTGCAGATGAAATCGACATGGATGTATCCACCGTATCTCGTGTTGCCAATAGTAAATATGTAGATACCCCTTACGGCACCAAATTGATCAAAGAATTTTTCTCGGAGTCCATGACCAACGATCAAGGTGAGGAAGTATCCACGCGTGAAATCAAAAAAATATTGGAACTCACTATTGGAGATGAGAATAAACGGAAACCACTCACAGACGACAAATTAGCGGCTATCCTTTTAGAAAAAGGCTATCCCATTGCAAGGCGAACGGTTGCTAAATATAGAGAACAATTGGATATTCCTGTGGCTCGGTTACGTAAAAAAATATGATGGACCGGCTCCTCAAAAGTATTTCTTTCATCTTCCATCCTATCATCATGCCGCTTCTGGGCGTAGTGTTCTATTTTTCAAAAACACCACGCTTTATTCCGGAGCCTATCATGAAAGCAAAGATTTTTTCGATTACGATTTTAACCTTGATTCTTCCGGTATTGGTCTATTTTTTATTAAAGACCATCAAAAACGTAGACTCCTTTTACTTAAAAAGTACCAAAGAACGAATCGTACCACTATTGATCAACTGCATAATTGTTGGTTTGATTTTGTACCGCGTGTTGCCCGCCAATGAGATTGAAGAGCTCTATTTTTTCTTTTTGGGAATCTTGTGCTCAACTTTGACCTGCCTTATTTTGGCGATTTTGAAATTCAAGGCAAGCATACACATGATTGCTGCTGCAGGGTTTTTTATGTTTGCTGTAGCTGTGAGCATTCATTTTAAGATCAATATTAATGGCACTATCGCGCTCATGAGTATTATTTTAGGCGCTATTGCTACATCACGGTTACATGTGAAAGCACATACAGCAATAGAATTGATTATTGGTTTTTTCATCGGACTGCTTCCACAGTTGATGTTGTTAAATTATTGGTTGTAAGGTGAATTAAGATGCCAAAATCTTTTTATTTAAAATCAATACTGAACCAATGAGGATACAATCATATCACCAATAACTTTCAACGGCCAACGGCCAACTGTAGACTGTAGACTGTAGACTGTAGACTGTAGACTGTAGATTACAGAATATAAAACATCAAACCTATCTTAATGTTCGTCATATCAATCGCCTGATCATTGAGCGTGGCTGAATCACCAAATATTGAATTCAGTCCGTAATAGATATGGGCGTTCCAGGTAGAATATCCCGCACTGAACGTCAAACCATATCGCAATCTATCAATATCCGCAATATTAGTGTTCTCTATAGTTCCCAGATCACCTTCAAACTTTGAGGAGTTATAAAACGCATATCCGATTTTTACCCCTGCATACATACGCCAAAACTGATATTCGGTGGCAGTTGATGTGCGCCATCGCAGTTCTAAAGGCAATTCCACCAAGTAGGTTGTAAACTTATTTTTATTGAAGGAGATGCTATCTTCATCGATGATAGCATACTCATACGTTCCTCCATTCTCTTCATTTATCAACAGATTTTGATTGTAAGAGTTGGTCGACAACCCTAGACCAACACCGATCGCCCAATTGCGACGCTCGTTGATGGGCATGTCTCTAATAAACCCAAAATGAAACCCTGCCGAAAAGCCTTGTTGTTTTAACCCTTCAGGTTTTTGGGACAAAAGATTATAGGTCAGCGAAAAGTAGAATTGATCTTCCCGATACTTCGGATCAATAACGGTGAGTGAATCATTAGGGGACACCTCTAGCTCCTCTTCCTCTTGTGAAAAGCAGGGTATGGACATGATAGCCAAGAAAAAGAGTACTATTGATTGCTTCATGATGCAAATATAATTTAATAATCGATGCCATTTCTATGGCAAAAAATTACATAATCGATAATACTCCGCCATCATTGAGCTACAGAGCGAGATTACGGAACAACCGTAATGATTTTAAGATTGCTTTTCAGATTTTAACATTTCTTTGAAGTCCTTGACTGACTAACATTCGTTAGCTTTCAACAATTAAGCTATTAATAATAGCAAAAATCTCAATTCACTTACCTTAAAACCGTTTACATGAAAAACAATTTTAAAATGCTGTTCCTATTTTGGGAGCAATGACCCTTTTATTTACCTGTCCGAAAGAGGAAAATAACAGATCAGATGAAAATCAACAAATTGGAGTCCAGCCAGATTTTAAAATTTCTACAATTCGAACTTCTGAAATAAATTCAAATGGCTCAATTAAGACTACACTAAATAAACTGGCAGAAAATACAAAAAGCAGAGAATTTAGAGATACTGAAGGAAGAACTGTCATATCAACTGAACACGGCTTCAGCATCAACACTGATTATGCCAGCTATATTGAAAGTGAAGATGGATTGTACCATTCCTATACTTTCTTAATTGAACGTGATGTAGAGACAGATGCACTGGAAAATCTTGTACTCTCTCTAAATGCCGATCAGAGTTACCACGTGTCGATAGTAACATACGACATCACCGCGCAACAAAAAGCTGATCT
>JBBSOJ010000190.1:0-6577 GCA_038259855.1 Flavobacteriales bacterium | reverse complement strand
GGATCTGCATCATACCCGAAAAAATGTGGAATCTGTTTTAGAATAATGATAATTCCAATACCTGTAAGCATCCCTTTTATTACGGACGATGGAAAGTAGTAGCCTATAATACCAGCTTTTAAAATACCAAATACCAATTGAATAACACCACCCAGTACCACTGCCACCAGAAAGTTTTCATAGCCTCCGAGCGTTCCAATAGCAGTTAAAACAATGGCCGCTAATCCCGCAGCCGGACCTGATACACCAATTTTTGAGCCACTCAACGCACCTACAACGATCCCGCCGATAATGCCTGCAATTACTCCTGAAAAAAGTGGCGCGCCACTTGCTAGTGCAATACCTAAACATAAAGGTAATGCAACAAAAAATACAACTATACTCGCTGGTAAGTCACTTTTGATATATTTAAACATACTGAAAAATTGATCTCTATCTAAAAAAACAGATAGAGCATATTATAGTTAAGAAATTGTAATTGTAATTATCGCAGAAAAATTAAATAAGCGAGTCTGGAGGTGGAGAAATTAAATTCAGATGTGGTTTTGGATAAGTCTTAAAAAAATACTCAATACCATTTAGCGATTCGTTGAAAAGAAACACAACTTCTAAATGATTATAACCAGAAGATAAAATTTGATTGCTTTTTACAGTTTCAGAACCTTTTTCTTCTTCTTCGGATAACGAGAAAAACATAGACACGTCGATAGTATCATCTATAACATGCAGCACGGTAGGCGCAGTTATTAATGCAGCAAAAAGAAAGCAGAAAAAATATGAAACCAGAATTTTAGGCATAGATTTTTTAAAAACGTGTTTGCAAATATAACTTAAGCTTGATGATATCTCGTTAATTAAAAACTAAAAGTTCCTTAACAACTTTATATCATTTGTCGGAATCCAACCTGTTTTTCCGTCGGCAAGTTTTATTTTTTTCCAAGAATTTACTGTATCCAATACCTGAACTTTGGTACCTTCATGTAGTATGAAGGCTTCGTTACCTCTCAAATTAGGCTCGCTTTTTACTTGACTCTCTTCAGCAAAGACGATGGCTGGATGGTCATTCTGCATTAAATTAAAATTGTGATACGCAAAGGATACCGCCACACAAGCAAGAATCAAAGTGGCCATACTTCCAATAAAAGCCAAGCGCTTTCTCATCGATCTGTATGAGAAGTAGTAAACTAAAAACAACGCTACAAAAAGAATCATCATTACAACTGCTGTCATACCCCAACGCTCAAAACTCATAAGGTTGGAAATGTTTTTGATGAATTTCGAAAACCCCAATTCAGGAACTTTTTCTATGGCATCAATGGTCATGTTACGAGCAAAACCAATATTGTTTTTAATTTCCTGATCGTTTGGTTTTAACAATAATGCCTTTTCATAATTATAAATGCTTGGAGCAATATGATTGAGTTTATAGTGGGCGTTCCCCAAATTAAAATACAATTCAGCAGAGTGCTGACCGTTGTCAATTATACGTTCATATCCCTTTATGGCTTCCTCATAGTTTCCTTGATTGTATGATTTATTGGCCTGCTCAAACAAAGTTTCATTTTGTGCGAATGTTGTGACACAAAAAAGAAAGGACGCTATGTAAAAAAAATATTTCATTTTAAATTGAATCCAAAGAACTCGTTGCAGAGTTTAAGAATATTTTAATGACTAAAAATTAAATTTATTTGATTTCTTTATCTATTACAGAAATGGTTTTTGCGGCACGATCATAATCATTTTGCATTTCCACATCGGTAATAGGCGTATATCTTGCCAATTCACAATTATTTAGGATGCTTATAAATTCCGCTACGTTAGATTCATCAACACCCTTCTGCTTTAAGAGCGTTCTCATTCGCTCCTTGCTCAATTCACTGGTTTCTATATGAAGTTTTGCTTTTAGGTAATTATGCAATGCCTTTTCAAGTGCAATGTAAAACGCTTCTTTATGGCCCAATGATTTTTTGGCTTCACCTAGATATTTTCTTGCAAGTTTATCCGCTTTGCGAATCTTATTACCTGAAATATCGGCATCACGTTCTTCTTTCTTACGTCTCATCACAATTGCTAAGGGAATCAACAGTAATGGTGATAATAAAGAAGCCCAAAACAAATTTGTCTTAAAAAAATAGTCTGGTTTAATGGATGTGAAATTTGGATCCGTTTTTATGAATGCAAATTGAGTTTCGCTCGCTAAAACAGGCTGTTTTCCATTGGAGGTGGAGGCAAAGTTATTATCGGAAGTCGACGCGTTGGTCGGACCTTCAATGACATCAATGATAATATCACCTGAAGACACTGTTTTATAGCGTTCAGTTTTCAGATCAAAATAGGAGAATGTGATACTTTTAATTGGATATTTCCCCTTAAACTGCGGTACAATGGTATAATCATCTGAAATACTTCCTTGCATACCATTTAGATCTGTTTTGACCTTTTCTGAATGTTCCGGCTCGTAAACTTCTAAAGAACTCGGCATGGTCAATTTTGGAAGTTGAAAGAGTTTCAAATTACCACTCCCTGAAACCTGCACTGTGGCATTCAACGACTCCGTAGCATTTAGATCGGTCTTTGATGTTGTGACTTTAAAGTCAAAAACACCTACAGCGCCAGTAAAATCTTCAGGTTTTCCTTGTTCCGGAAGCGGTTTTACTTTGATGGTCTTACTCCCTGCTGATACGGTTTTGTTAACTTGCGTCATCAATCGACCACCGAAAATATCACGACGATTAGTCGGTACCTCAACCGTTAAATCAAGAGTTAACGGCTCAATTTCTAATTCTCCCGATTTTTGGGGATATAAAACAACCTTTCTCAAAACAACATATCGGTAAGGATCGCCATTATAAGTGCCGTTTTCAGCTTTAAATTGTTTTATGTCAATATTCTGGCTCCAAAAGGAATTGAATTTTGGATTGTCAATCTCTTTCCAATTTCTAACGCCCGTATTCGGAGATACGTATAGCTTATAAACTACGGTAATTGCTTCATTGAGATAGGGATTGTTTTTGGAGATTTCAGCCACCAAATGAATGTTATCATCTGCAACGGCTACAGCATTATCCGGATCATTTGGACGTTGCACAGCTGAAGAAATATCAACTGTTACAGGAACTGTTTTATAGGTTTCTCCATCAATCTCAATACTAGCTTGACCGATAGTAAATCTACCTGTTCGTTTAGGCGCCAAAAAGTAACTGTACGTTTTTGCAAATGAACGCACACCATTGACCCAAGATTGGCTTACTGATTGGTTAGGTCCACCAACTACTTGAAAATCCTGAAAATTTGGAGGATTAAAATTATCCCCGTCCTTGTTCATTTCAAAATCTACACGCAAACGCTCATTGACTCCAAGTTTGTTTTTACTCAATTTAGCTTCGAACTTAATTTGAGCAGTCACAAATCCTGTGCTAACAAGCATTAGGAATAATGATATGTAGAGTTTTATGTTCATTCTAATATTTACGATTTGAGATTCGCGTATTACGATCATAACATCGCAATTCATAAATCAAAAAATCCTTTTACCAATCTTTTTCTGTTTTCACTTTAACGCCTTTTTGCTTTTCGGCATTCATTTTCTCTTGTGTTTTTTGTTCTTGGTTATTCATGGCCTCCAAGAGGTTTTTTATTTGTTGAGGCGATAGTTGACCAGGTTTTGGCTGTTGTTTTTCGTTTTTGTCATCGCCCTCTTCCTTATCTTTTTTATCATCTTTAGGCTCACCTTTGTCTTTCTCGTCGTCTCCTTCTTTTTTATCCTGGTCGCCCTTATCCTGATCTTTTTTATCTTTATCTTTCTGATCGTCTTCTTTTTCGTCCTCCTTCTTATCCTTATCCTTATTTTTGTCTTCGTCGTCCTTCTGCTGGTCGGCACACTCTTTAGCGATCACGTAATTATAACGTGACTCTTCATCGGTAGGATCGTTTCTCAATGCGTTTTTATAAGCTTCAACGGCCTCTTTGCACTGCTTGTTCTTCATCAGTATATTACCGATGTTATGAAACGCCTTGTGCTTATCAGCTTTATCTGTGGCATTCTTGGCGGCCTGTGTTTGGCGGTACAACGCTTCTTCAAAATTTCCTTTTTTATAATAGGAATTACCAAGATTATAAGTCCCAGCGACGTTATTTGGTTGTTTTGAAATGGCTTTTCTGTATTGCATTTCTGCAGCTACATAATCATCGTCCGTTAAGTGTTCATTACCTTGATAAACGAAATTGTTAGCCGTTTTTTTATTTAACAGCATCTCTTGCTCATTATCTTTTTCCTGATCTTGAGAAAAAGTCATGAAGCTTGCTAATACGAATACTATGAATGTTAATGCTCTCATCTGAAATAATCTATCAAAACTAAATAAATCAAATACATAGTTGTTATAATGTTTTCTTAAAAAATTGCTGTCTCCTGTAGCTTTAACGTTTTTTAACCGCCATGGCTCTAAAATGAGCTCCTGCTACTTTAAATGACTAGACCTTGTAGATCGTCATGTCATCGTCTTTCATTGAACAGATTAAGTCGTTTTAACCATCCTGTTTTTCTTTCCAACAAAAAGATATCTAAAAAGAGGAATAAAATGGCGGCACCTAAAAACCATTGAAATTGTGATTCAAAATCGGCAAATTGCTTTGCCTCGAATTCTGTTTTATCCATTTTATTCAAAATATCTCGAATTTCATTCACCACGACACTGGTTCTATTTCCATTGATGTAAACACCGTTGGCTTCAGCAGCAATGGTCTTCAAAGTTTCCTCATCCAATCTTGTGATGACCGTTTCGCCATTACTGTCTTTTTTGTAATTCAGAACGACATCATTTCGTTTTTCTGGGATGCGACCACCTTTTGCGGTACCAACACCGATAGTAAAAATTCGGATGCCTTCTTCAGACGCTTCTTCAGCAACTCTACCCGATATATCGCTATGATCTTCACCGTCTGAAATAATAATCAATACGCGATTGGTTTGCTCATCATCATCGTAATACGTTTTGGCCAAATTAATGGCCTCATTGATGGCGGTACCTTGCGATGATAACATATCGGTATTCATGCTCTGAAGGAACATTTTAGCGGAACCATAATCGGTGGTAATTGGCAATTGCGGGAATGCCTTTCCTGCGTAAGCAATAATCCCAACACGATCGCTGGCTAAATTATTAATGATCTGGGTAACGAGTTGTTTTGCTTTATCCAATCGATTGGGTGCTACATCTTCAGCGAGCATACTTTTAGAGACATCCACTGCAAACACAATATCGACGCCTTCACGTTTAACGGTCTCTAATTTCGTACCCATTTTCGGATTCACCAATGCCAACGCGATACATAAAAATACCAAACATAAGATGACAATTTTCAAAATAGATTTGAAAAGTGAGGTATTTGGACTCAATTTCTTAAATGTGGTCGAACTCGCAAATCGTTTTTGGGCGCGGTATTTCCAAAATTGAAGCACCAAAAACACAAGCAGCACTATTGGAATAATTCCCAATACCCAAAACCATATTTTTTCGTCTAATTGATACATCTTTTTAGTCTTCAGTGCGCAGTTTTTAGTTAGCCTTGGGGCCATCATTCTGCGACTATATTTTATCTATTGCTTTGTTTTTCGCTCAAACAACTAATTGAAACTTCTGAATAGTGTTGCTCTCATTATAAATTCGAGAAACAATAAACCCAGTGCCAGCAACAATAACGGTCTGTATTTTTCTTCGTAATTATAAAACTTGAATTCTTCAATATCGGTTTTTTCAAGCTTATTGATTTCTTCGTAAATCTCCTCTAGCTTTTTATTGTTGGTCGCTCGGAAGTATTTCCCACCTGTAACCTTGGCAATGTCCTTTAAAAGCGCTTCATCAATTTCCACTTGCACACGACCATATTGAAACGCGCCGTTACCGGTGATTCCGATAGGTGATAATGCCATACCATTACTTCCCAATCCGATGGTATACACTTTAATACCATATTCGACTGCTAAATTACTGGCTGTTTTTGGATCGATCTGGCCAGAATTATTCACACCATCTGTTAACAGAATGATGACTTTACTTTTCGCCCTGCTATCCTTCAATCGATTCACCGAGGTTCCCAAACCCATACCAATGGCGGTTCCGCCATCGATGATTGTATTGTATTTTACATCTTCCAATGATCTTAAAACGATGGCCTTGTCGCTTGTAATGGGCGTTTTTGTATAACTTTCACCCGCATATTCCACAATACCGATTCTGTCATTGGGGCGTCCCTTGATAAAATCGGCCGCAACATTCTTCAAGGCTTCCAATCGATTCGGTGATAGATCTTTTGCCAACATACTTGCAGAAACATCAATGGCCATCACAATATCGATCCCTCTCGTTGTTTTAGTTTTTGATGACACATCGACCGTTCGTGGTCTCGCCATCGCAACAATCATAAGTGCCAGTGCCAATAATCGCAATACAAATAATGCATGTCTTGCTTTGGGAAATGCGCTGGATGTTAATTTAAAACCTTTAATGGTGGAGATGCGCAGTTCAGCGGTTTGCTTTTTATATTTAAAAATATACCATAGCATTGCCAATGGCAG
>JBBSOJ010000189.1:0-6580 GCA_038259855.1 Flavobacteriales bacterium | reverse complement strand
GAAAGCAATCAATTGAAAAATTTACGCTCATTTTACACATAAACCTATGGGGTCGCTCCGCAAACATTTTAATATTTACTGATGTACTATTTCCGGAATAGGGATTTACTTTTTGCGCAATCGGATTGGGCCTTTGGCTTTGCTCGGTAACTCTGAAATTAGTTCACCCGATTGCATAACAACCAAAGTTCCATCCTTGACTAAACTATCTGCAACATGCCGAACGGCATCCATATACTCACGCCATTGCAAAGGATCATAAGCGCGAGCAATCTCTGAAGGACAATACGTGCTTTCCTGACCTCTTTCAGCGGCTAATTTTAAATGTAATGTTTCAATTTTTTTGATATGTATGTCTGCCATTATAGAACTGAAAGCTTGCAATTGGTTTAGGAGAAATCCATTCCAAAACCCAAATCGAGCGAATTGGGTGTTTTGATATCCCTAGGTCTAGTAATGGTATATGGATTGATGATTTGGTCTGTTAAATGTTCTGGGAGTTCTTCAAGAAAATAGTTGGAAGCAGCACCTTTTTTGTTTGAATTATGAACAGTTTGTATCGACTTGGTGTCGCGAGTGATGATGAGTTCATTTTTTGCTCTTGTCAAGGCAACATAAAGCACACGCCTGTCTTCTTCAATTTTTTCATCATCATCCAAATTCCAAGCGCTGGGATATACTTTTGGAGAGACATTTAAAACATAACATACATCTGCTTCAAGCCCTTTGGCTGAATGCACGGTTGAGATGATCACGTGATCTTTGATTTCGCTGTCATTCAGTTTAGATCCTTCCAGCACAGGGTTTCCATTCAGTTGTTTGGCATTTTCAAGGACTCCTTCGGAAATCAATTGGCCAATAGAAGCATAGTTTTCACCCAACATCTCTAAAACCGGGAAATCAGATTTACGTTTTTCCTCCCAATCTTTTCGATATTTAAAGGCCAATGCCAACTCCATCTTTTCATAGGTATCATGTATGACGCGTTTGACGTCACCAGAATTCTCATAAATGGTATTATAAATGTCACTAATGGTTTCTCCTTCCTGCCCACCAATGACATCGCTCAAGTTTTTAGCACATTCCATTGGATCGTTGTAATCGAGAATTTTTGTAATAAAGCGGGCGGCTTTGACCTCGCCAATGCCATCCCAAAAGGTCAAGAATCGCATCCAACCGATTTCATCATAATGATTATTCACAACGCGCAAGGCAGATACAACATCTTTGATATGTGCCGCTTCCATAAATTTTCGACCACCAAACGTCACATAAGGTATTTTCTTTTGAATAAAAACAGCTTCAAGTGGTTTGGTATAATAGGTGGATTTTGACAGTATCAAATGATCGCTGAATTGCTTGTTGTTTTCGGTGAAATTCTCTAGGATGTGCTCGGCAATAAAATTGGCCTCTTCCCATTGACTGGTCACATTAATTAATTTTGGTTTTAGCCCATTACCGCGGGATGACTCCAGAGTTTTATCATAATTTAACGGCGATTGCTCAATCAACCAGTTGGAGATATCCAAAATTTCTTGGGTAGAGCGATAGTTTTTGTCCAATACCAATACAGTTGCATCGGGAACACGGTCTTTGAATAAATGCACATTTTTATAATCTGCGCCTCTGAAAGAGTAGATTGACTGCGCATCATCACCAACACAATAGAATTTTGCAATGTCCAAAAATGGTTCCAACAAATACCATTGCAACGGGTTTGTGTCCTGAAACTCATCAATCAAAAGGTGTTTTATCTGTTGGGAAAGAATGGTCCTTGCTTCTTCATCATTTCGAAGACGATTGGCTACGACCAATAATAAATCATCATAATCGATGTAGCGACCTTCTCCTTTTTTTTGTTGATAGGCTTTTAAGAGTATTTCGATCTTGGGTCTGACGATGTCAATTTCATCGTCCGTTTCTTCGTCCTTTCGACCTTTATATATTTTTTCCCTGATGGCATTGGTCAAGTTTTGACGGGTGTTTCGACCGTATGAAAACACATCGATCAATTGCTGCGGTTTAATGCGAATGCCTTTGTATTCAATGATTTGATCGCCACAAACCATTTTCATGACGCTTAATTGATCATCCGGATCAATCACGGTATACCCGGAAGCACCAAAAAGATTAGGGTATCGCACTATCAGTTGATTGCACCACGAGTGAAATGTTGAGCCATTGAGGCTAGTTGCTTGATTGCCGGTCATCGAGGCCTTAACACGTTCCACAATTTCGTTGGCAGATCGTTTTGTAAAGGTTAAAATTTGAATATTTTCTGGTTGGGTGCCGGTTTCGATAAGATGCGCTGCCCGACCTACGATACATCGAGTCTTGCCAGTTCCTGCACCTGCCAAAACTAACAGATGTCCGCCGTCAAATTCTACAGCATTTCTTTGTTTTTCGTTAAAATGGTGATTTTCCAATTCTGCTTTTCCGTAAAGATAAAGCTTTCGTCAAAATTCTGAAATGCTCATACTAACTCTAAAAATTCTTATGTTTGCTCTAATGATATTTATTTATATTCGAACCATTCCCGTTAAGAAAAACCTAGCCATACCGTATGCGGTAACTAGTGGAAATTCTGAAGATTTAAATGCAAAATCACACCTGTATTTTAGGCCAGAATTTACCATACCAAAACGAATTTACAGTGAGCAACATCTCGATAGAATACATCTTTTATCTGCGCCCGCGTTTTGTGACATCGCTGATGAATTGATTGATATGTTTCAGGACAACCAGCTCGTATTTTCTGATCAAGAGCAATTCAATCTTTTGAAATCCCAGTTTAGGACCATTGGTTATAATTTCAATGTCAAACCCGTTGTTTTGTGGCACAAAAAAATGGGGAATTACAAGGAGGATCTAACACTTTATTTGAGGACGTTGAAAAAAAGCGCCGTTGATCCATCCGATTATGCAGAACGTTTTATTGATCTTATGGCGCAATATCAATCAAATCAGAATTACGTAAATCTACAACATCCTAGTTCTGACCGGCAATCTCACCTGAATTTGTCTACATATAAGACGTCGCCCGGAGTGTATTTCTTCTTAAATGCTGACAAGGATGTCATCTATGTCGGGAAAGCAAAAAACATTAAAAAACGACTGCAAAGTCATTTTTGCAATAGAGAGTCTGCCACCAATTTAGACTATTCAGAAGTGCGTCAGATCACTGTTGAATATACAGGAAACGATGCCATTGCACAGCTGGTTGAAACTGAAAATATCAAAGCATTGCAGCCTAAATATAATGTTCAACAAATTTCTGACGCCGCCCCATTCATCATTAATAAAGGACGCACAGCCAGTGGCATTTCTAGATTAAAAATCATTCGCAAAGACATTGCCGACAATATGCCAGAACGCTATTTTAATAGACTGTCCGTAAAAAAATCTTTAGTGCAATTTTGTTCAGATTACGACTTATGTCGAAAACACTGCGGATTGGAACATGTCAAAGGACCATGTTCTAAATCTACGGTCAATGGTGAGAAATGCGTCTGTTCTAAAGAAGAATCCATAGAGCATTACAATAATCGTTTTTCGCTCGCATTTCAGCAATTTCAGCGCCAAAAATCCCGTAAACTTTATAAGCTTAAAGGCCGGAATAAATTTGAAGATGCCTTTATCTATATCGTCAATGGCATTTATGAAGGTTACGGCTTTATCCAAAAAGACGACAGCATCTATACGACAAGTGATATTTTGGGACATTTAAATGCACGTGCCAATAACTATGAAACGTCACGTATTATTGCGAAATTAGATCAAACAGTTTCTAAGGATAATATCTTATATTTGAATTCTTGATAGTTGCTAGTTTGAGTTTATTTGATTGCATTGAAAACGATCAATCGATTGAATTTTAGTGACACGTAAAAAGGCGCAGTAATATTTTTTGATCTATTTACTCAATTGGCATGACCATATGAAGATATATTACATTGTTTTGTTTATTGTTGGATTAACGTCACTGTTTTCAAGCTTTCTTCCAATCCTAATTAGAAAGTGGAAAATAAGCTTTACAATACCATTACTGTTAACTGGGATGGTTCTCTATTATTTAGGTGCGCCGCTTCCGTGGCCAGATCCGGTTTGGCCAGTGACATTTGCCTTACGTTTCTCTGAACTCGTGGTTATTATCAGTCTGATGGTAGCGGGTTTAAAAATTGGCTTAAATTATTCTTGGAAAGAATGGAGAAATCCCATCCGTCTGTTGAGTATTACAATGCCCTTATTTATGCTGGCTGTGTTTTTAATCTCCTATTATATACTGGATTTTGAAGGACCAGTGTCGTTGCTGTTGGCAGCCGTTTTAGCACCAACAGATCCGGCTTTGGCTTCAGAAATCCAATTACGAAATAAACAATCTAAAAAATCAAAAAATTTAGGAGTTCAATACAATCTCACCGCAGAAGCAGGGCTAAATGATGGATTGGCATTTCCTTTTGTGTATTTGGCCATATTATGGTCGCAAGATGGCAACCTATCAAACGATAACTGGATAGAATGGTTCGGTTTTTATTTAATCTATAAAGTGGTTGTAGGTGTGTTAATAGGAATCATTATCGGTTACTTATATAGTTTTTTGACTAAAAGACTGTCCAATAATAATGAACGTAGAATCCATCAAGCATTTGTAGCCATATCGTTAACCTTTATCTCTTACGGATTGACAGAAATAGCGGAAGGTTATGGCTTTTTGAGCGTTTTCTTCGCCGGACTTTTTGCACATTTCCATAAGCACAAAAATGAACAAGAAAGCTCTCCTAGCGATCCTAGTATTGGATTTATTGAGGATATAGAAAAATTCCTCATAATTTTCTGGATGATTTTTTTCGGGGGCTCAATCATCGCCGGAATATTAAATTTTATAACGTGGCCAACCGTGGTTTTTTCATTTGCTCTAATTCTTTTGGTCAGACCCGTAATCGGTTATTTCAGTTTACACAAATCAGGTCTTAAGAAAAATAAAAAAATGGCCATTGCCTTTTTTGGCATCAGAGGCATTGGATCGGTATATTACCTTACCTACGCCATCAAAAATGGAGATTTCCCAGACATCAATGAATTTTATTCCATCCTATCATTGATCATCTTAATTTCTATTCTCATTCATGGATTTACGGTGAAGCGATTCTTTTCGGCAATTGAAAAATCTGAAGAGGACGAATCTTGATTTGTAAATTGGCATGTTTACTAGGGACCCGAATGATTTACTTCTGTTCGTGAAACATTAAGCGTTAATGGCATCTTACTAAATCTATCAAGACATATTAGTTATTGTATACACTAAACGGCAATCTCGTATTGGTCCGATGTGACGATCTTTTTTTTATGATTTTCATTTATTTAATAAGTTGAAATCCTATCTTTGAAGTCGACGTTTTCCTATCTAAATCAATTAAAGATGTTAAAAAAAGTTTTTCTTACCCCATTTCAAAAGTTCATCCAAATTGAAGGTTTTAGTGGTATCCTTTTATTGTTAAGCACGATCATCGCTTTAATTTGGGCGAATTCTGCTTTTGGAAATAGCTACGTCGCGTTATGGGACTATGAAATTGGTATTTCCTCTGAAGGTTTTGAATTGAAAAAACCATTGATACTGTGGATCAACGATGGATTGATGGCGATTTTCTTTTTCTTAATTGGTTTAGAAATTAAAAGAGAGGTGATGATTGGCGAACTTAATACGATTAAAAAGCTTGCGTTTCCATTATTTGGAGCTTTGGGTGGTGCTTTGATCCCTGTAGGTCTGTTTCTTCTAATCAATCAAAATCCTGATACTATGAAAGGATGGGGAATCCCGATGGCAACCGACATCGCGTTCTCTCTTGCTGTATTAAATGCTCTCGGAAAAAGAGCGCCCTTAAGTCTGAAAATTTTCTTGATTGCTTTCGCCATTGTGGACGATATTGAGGCGGTCTTGGTCATTGCCCTTTTTTATAGTGAAAACATTGATACTACCTTATTATTGATTGGATTGGGATTACTGGGTTTCTTATATCTATTGTCATTCCGAGGATTTTATTCAAGATTTATCACTTTTATTTTGGGAATCATCATATGGTTCTTATTCCTAAAATCGGGAGTTCACCCTACAGTAGCAGGAATTTTATTGGCCTTTTCAATTCCGATTCGCCAACGAATAGATACTTCTACATTTTTAGAACAATTGGAAGCTATTTATAACAACATTAAAGCATCCAGCATTTTAAAAAAACCTATTTTATCTAACGAGCAAATAAAACATATGGATGATTTGGAAAGTCTGACTACCGAATACCAATCACCACTTCAACATTTGGAACATGTTTTTCACGGCTGGGTGGCCTATTTCATCATTCCAATATTTGCACTTGCGAATGCTGGTGTTCTCATAGATAGTTCTGTAGGAATTGAAGCTGCTTTAGTACTTAATATTGTGATTTGTTTAGTTTTAGGAAAAGGTATTGGTATTCCGTTAGTAGTCTTATTAGCCCAAAAATTGAATTTGGTAGAGATACCTTCAGATATTACTAAAACACAAATCTTCGGAGTATCATTCATTGCAGGTATAGGATTTACAATG
>JBBSOJ010000188.1:0-6601 GCA_038259855.1 Flavobacteriales bacterium | reverse complement strand
GTGGAGACGGACTTCGATAAAAGCCTGAATTTAGTATTGATATTCTCAATTGGGATGTGTTGATTTTCATACAACGTAAGCGCTATTGATACAGTATAAATTTTACAGTATTCAAAGATCTACAACAAATTTCTCAATAACGACAAAGAGGTCATTTTGAACCTGAATTTTAGGATAGATTGTTCTATTTTTGCACAAATATCTCCATACATCCAGTGATCTCTCAATCCACCATAGCACAAGTTTTTGAAACCTCTCGCGTAGAGGAAGTTATTGGCGATTTTGTCAATCTCAAAAAATCGGGAAGTAATTATAAAGGATTGAGTCCTTTTAGTGATGAGCGGTCGCCCAGTTTTATGGTATCTCCTGTGAAGCAGATATGGAAAGATTTCAGTAGTGGAAAAGGTGGTAATGCCGTCACGTTCTTAATGGAGCACGAACATTTTACCTATCCTGAAGCCATTAAGTATCTGGCACGTAAGTATAACATTGAAATTGAGGAAACCGAGCAGACTGATGAGCAGAAGGAGGAGGCTAATGAGCGAGAAAGTCTGTATTTAGTCAATGAGTTTGCTAATGACTACTTTCAAAGAATACTGCACAAAACAGATCAAGGTAAGGCCATTGGTTTGAGCTATTTTAAGGAAAGAGGTTTTACAAATGAGACCATCAAAACGTTCAATCTGGGCTATTCTTTAGATGAGTGGCAGGCGTTCACAGATGAGGCACTCAAGAAAAGTTATCAAATTGAATTTCTTGAGAAAACAGGACTGACGATTGTAAAGGACGAGAAGCGTTTTGATCGTTTTAAGGGCCGTGTCATGTTCCCAATCCATAGCATGAGCGGGCGTATTCTGGGATTTGGAGGGCGAATTTTGGTGTCTGATAAAAAAGCAGCCAAATATGTCAATTCTCCAGAAAGTGAAGTGTATCATAAAAGTAAAATCCTTTACGGACTTTTTCATGCCAAGCAGAGCATTGCGAAAGAAGACAATTGCTTTTTGGTAGAGGGCTATACCGATGTAATTCAATTTCACCAAAAAGGCATTAAAAATGTGGTGTCCTCTTCCGGGACCGCATTGACCCCAGATCAGATCCGCCTGATTAATAGACTTACAAAAAATATTACAGTTCTTTTTGATGGTGATGCTGCGGGAATTCGTGCCTCGATCAGAGGGATTGATATGATTTTGGAACAAGGCATGAACGTTAAGGTGGTCATGTTTCCAAATGGTGAAGATCCTGATAGTTTTGCTCGGCAGAATAGTTTGTCGGAATTGAGTTCACACCTTGAAGACCATTCTAAAGATTTTATTCAATTTAAGGCATCGCTATTGGTAGAGGAAGCCAACAATGATCCCATTAAAAAAGCAGATACCATTAGGGATATTGTGAACAGCATTTCCAAGATACCAGATCCTATAAAGCGCGAAATTTATGTGCAGGAATGTTCTCGAATCATGGATATTAGTGAGGAAGTGTTGTTCAGTACGTTGGCTCAAATTAATAAAAAAGAAACGCAGGAAGCGGGCAAAAACCAATATACCAATCCGAAGGCCTTCAATGTTATCAAAAATGAGCCAACCGTAAAAAAAATTGATTATCAGTACGAGTTGGAACGAAAAATCATTGAAATATTGTTACTATATGGTAATGAAACAGCCACGTTCGAAGATCTTGTATTAAAAGAAGATGAATCGACTGGAGACTTAAATCTTGAGCCGATAATTCACAAGGCGAAAGTGTTTGAAAAGATTTATTTGGATCTTCAAGAAGATGAGATGCAGTTTTCTGATGATAAATTCAAGACGCTTTATTATTCTATTGTTGATACATTGCACCAAGCCGAAAATTTTCAGATTAGAGACTTTATAAGTAAACTAGATCAGGAGATGGCCAATGAAGTTACAACCATATTAATGAATGATGAACGGTATCGTCTGCACGATTGGGAACGAAACCATATCATTCCCAAAGAGAAAAATGAATCCATATCACAGCTGGTCACTCAAACAATATTGAGTTTACGATGTTTCTTAATTGATCAAAAAGTGCTGGAATATCAACATGAAACATCCGTAAAAGAGGTGAATACGCTTCCAATTATGGAAGATATTAGAGATTATCTAAAACTTAAGACCCTCTTGTCAAAAAAACTTGGGAAAGTTGTAGGAGGCTAGAATTATGTTAAGTCGTTATGGTTTGCCTGATGAATAAGATCTACCAAATTATTGACATTCAACTTTTTAAAAAGTCTTGCTTTATACGTACTGACCGTTTTTTCATTGATTTCCAACTCTTTGGCAACTTCTTTGTTCTTCTTACCGGAGGACAGTAATTTTAAAACTTCGACCTCACGTGTCGAAAGTTTTTTGAATAACTTACTCTTATTGTTTTTGGCATCATTGAAGTTCAAATGTTTGGACATCGCATCGCTCAAATAAATACCACCGCCATACACTTTCATGATGGCTTCTTTTATGGTATTGGTTGACGACGTTTTATGAACAAATCCCGCAGCGCCCGCTTTGATAACACTAATTGCGTAGATTTCTTCGGGTTGATGGCTAAACATGATGACTTTGACCTCTGCATGTTCTTTTTTAATGGCTCGAAGCGCAGTAATACCATTTAATTCTGGAAGATCTATTTCTGAAATTATGACATCTACGGAATGCCGTCTTACAAATTCAAAAATGTCGATGCCGCTTCCGACCGTTCCCACAACATCAATGTCTAAATTAGATTCAAATAGAAGTTTTAAACCTGTTCTTACGATAGGATGCGAATCCACCACTAATACCTTAATCATATCTATAAATTTATTGGTTAGTTGAAACTTAAATGGCGTTCACATTTAAACTGACTTCAAAATATGATGCCTGTGGGGATTTGACATGTAAAAATAACAAAAAAAGTAATAAATAAGCGTAACTGTTTTATATTCGAAGCTAATCTTTTAATTCAGTAGGGATTACGCAGACTGGTATCGGGACCATTTTATGCTTATTGGCGGTATTAAAGCGCTTGTAAATCTTGAAAACTTCCTGTTCCCGACCTTCAAAATCTGATGCAGTTTTGCCTTGGTCCAGCATGGTCATTGCCCATTCCAATTCTGGATACGAAGCACCAATTTGATCTTCATCAGTTCGGTCATCGCCCCACAAACCATCTGTTGGTGCTGCATCTATAATTTCTTGATTGATCCCTAAATATTTAGCTATATCGTAGACTTCGGTCTTCATCAAATCTGCAATGGGGCTCAAATCAACACCACCGTCACCATATTTTGTATAGAAACCGACGCCAAAATCTTCTACTTTATTCCCTGTGCCTGCAACCAGTAATTTGTCTAAAGCTGCAAAATAATAAAGTGTTGTCATTCGCAAACGTGCGCGAGTGTTAGCAAGCGACATGAACCGATCCTCTTCGTTTTTGACCTTTGGTAATTGCTGAACAAAAGAGTCGAAAACAGGAGTTAAATTGACCTTGGTCAAGCTCACATCGTCAAAATTTGATTTTAACCATTCAATGTGATTTATAGCTCGACTAACTTGCGAATCTGCCTGATGGATTGGCATCTCTAAACACAGAAGTTTTAATCCCGTTCTGGCACATAAGGTTGATGTTACAGCCGAGTCAATTCCTCCAGAAATCCCTATGACAAAGCCATTAATGCCTGCATTTGTTGCATACTCTTTAAGCCAATTCACGATATAATCAACAACTTTTTCGGTCTTCATAAAGGCTTCTATTTATCGCAAAGAATAGTATCTTTGCTTTACAAAAATAAAGGAATCGCGTAATTTATAAAAATTAATCGTGTTGAAGTTTTCGCAATTTTAAGTATGAAAAACCTAGGATTTTTTATTGTAATGCTATTAATATTTGTGTCATGCGAGAATGAAAACAAATTAGAATCTGACATTGCCGCCATAGAGGTGGATGTGAAAATCGAACGTTTCGACAGTGCTTTCGCCATTGCTGGCGAGGATGATTTACCGAAACTTAAAGAAACTTTCCCCTTTTTGTTCTCTTCAAGAATTCCAGATTCTATATGGGTCAACAAAATGAATGATACGCTTCAGATAGAATTGAATCAAGCGGTCGAAAGTAATTTTAATGATCTTAAGCAAATTCGGAAAGACATAAAACAGTTGTTTCAACATCTCACATATTATGACAACACCTTTACAATGCCACGAGTTATTACGATAACATCGGATGTTGAATACAGGACGAAAACGATTGTCACAGATACCATCGTCATTATAGCCCTTGATACGTATTTAGGTTCAAACCATGAATTTTACACAGACATTCCGAGGTTTATCACACAAAATATGGAGCCTTCTCAAATTGTCAGTGATTTGGCAGGCAATTATGCTGATAAGTATATATTTCAGTCCGAACGAAAAACCTTGTTGGACGAAATGATTTATTTTGGAAAGCAGTTATATTTCAAAGATGTCATGATTCCGTTTAAATCGGATGCTGAAAAAATAGGGTATAGCCAAGATCAATTAGATTGGGCTGCTTCAAACGAGGCTCAAATTTGGAGTTATTTTATTGAGCGTGAAATGCTCTACAGTTCAGATAATTCGTTACCAGGTCGTTTCATTGTTGATGCGCCTTTTTCTAAATTTTATCTAGAATTGGATAATGAATCTCCCGGTCGTTTGGGTCAGTATATCGGATGGCAAATTGTGAGATCTTATATGAAAAACAACGAAATTTCGTTGATGGAAATGTTAGAACAAGATGCCAGCGAGATTTTTAACAATGCAAAATTTAAACCTAAAAAATAATGTCAAAACCTATAAAATCAATTATAGAATTAGAAGTGGAACTTGATGAAAATCGAGTCCCTGAAAAGTTGAGTTGGACAGCACAAGACGGCGGCATCAATAAAGAAGAAGCCAAAGCAATGATGTTATCAGTTTGGGACAGTAAAGCACAGGAAACCTTGCGCATCGACCTTTGGACGAAAGATATGCCTGTTGATGAAATGAAACTCTTTTTTCACCAAACTTTAGTTGAAATGAGCAATACGTTTCAGCGCGCAACCCAAGACGAAAAAATGACCGCAACCATGAAAGATTTCTGTGATTATTTTGCGGAGAAATTAGAATTGAAAAAGTAATATAAATGATGCGCAAACTACTTTACGTATTAATTTTAGTGTTGGTTGTTCTCTTCGGCTATCGTTTTTTCTTTAATGATAATGATAAAACAGTTCTAAAGGAAAACTCCGCGCTCATACAAGAGCAAATCAGAAATGTCAGCAAACTAGTGGTCACAGAAGGACATTTTAGCCAAGTATTTTCTTATAACAATTCGAAAAATATTTTTGGAAATTTAGTAAACGTCAAAAAGAAAGCACTCGTAGTTGTCAACGCAGATGTGACTGTTTCTTATGATTTGAGCCAAATCGAATACGAATTGGATGAAGAATCAAAAACCCTTAAAATCATCAGCATTCCAAAAGAGGAAATCAACATAAGTCCCGATTTTGAATATTACGATGTCACAGCTGATTTCCTCAATCCATTTGAAGCCGAAGATTACAACAAAATCAAAGACAAGGTCAACGGTCAATTGATGAAAAAAATAGAAGCCTCTAACTTAAAATCAAACGCACAAAACCGACTCATCAGTGAATTATCAAAATTCTACATCTTAACGAACTCATTGGGTTGGACACTTGAATATGAAGGAAATTCAATCAAAACTTCAGACGAACTTCAAAATATTAAACTGTAAGAATTCATGTTTTAAGATTGTCATAATGAAATAATATTATAGTAATTAAAATGGAACAAATAGAAATTATATTTTATGTTTTGGCAACCTTTTTCGGTCAAGAAGAAGGACGGATTGCAGCTGATAAAACTCTTGTGACCATTAATCCAAAAACACAACAAATAGAAATTTATCAGCAAGACCTTTTTGGATTTGTTCAAACGGATAAAGATATTCAGACAACAAAAGAGCAATGGCAAGAATTGGTCAACGAAATTGAAAAAAATACCGAACTGTCTCCAAGTTTGCAAAATTTTTCTTTGACAAATGCTATCGTGGAGCAGAAAGAAAATCCCGAAGTTGAACTAAATTTTAAATATAAGAAAGCATCAGACTTGAGAGTCATGGGCATTTGGTACAATGATGAGAAAAATCAATTTTCCATAAATCAAATTTCAACCCATAACATCAAAACAAAAGATGGAAGTTTGGATGGGAATTATTGGATATTTGATGGCACCAAACCTTTCAGTTTTACAATTGAGCCATTTTTACAGATGCCAGAAGAGCAGCTAAAATATAAGATGCCATTAGAGAAACTTCTGAAAGTCGATTAAAAAGACTGAAACCTAACTTTTAGATTATCATTTCAAACTATTACACAAGACTTGAAAATCAGTGTCAGTTCGAGTATTTTTCGTAAGTCTGCTGAAAAGCAGACCTACGAAAAATGTATCGAGAATTCTTATATCACGATTTACAATTTATTCTTCAACTGCAACCATCCACCACCATTTGTAGCTTCAATATTGTTCAAATTTAAATATTTTGACGCTTTTCCAGAACGCACACCACTCGC
>JBBSOJ010000187.1:0-6610 GCA_038259855.1 Flavobacteriales bacterium | reverse complement strand
TATCAAACTTCCGTTTCTTGCCATAGGATTAAAGAACATTACAAAAATTCCTCAATGGCTTTAATGGATGTCGCTCGTTTGCCTTAATTTTGATGGAGTACATAATCTAAATTTTCATTCGGACACTTTTTTATAAAATCACGAAAGACTGTAATCAGTTTGCCAATAATCAATTTGGACTATATTTGCACACATTTTAAGAATAAAGGAATGAAACACATTATATTGACGCTATTGACTTTAGGTTTTCTAAACTCATGTGCCACCAAAAAGGAGCTACTTTATTTTCAAGATGCAGAAAATTACGATAATACTGCATTTTCTTATTCAGTTCCTACGATACAGCCCAACGATATTTTGCGAATAACAGTGGGAAGTTTGGAATTGGAACCTGCCATACCCTATAATCCTCCAATTAGAAATAATGGGGGACAAGGTGGAGGAATAGAAGTTATGCAATTGGAGGGTTATATTGTTGAAAAAAACAATACCATTAATTTTCCTCAATTGGGCACTATCTCAACTAAAGACAAAACACCCTTGGAATTGCAACAACATATCACTAATTTATTAGAGGATGGTGGACACCTTAAAAATCCAAATGTCAATGTAAGATTATTAAACGCTAAAGTGACAATTTTAGGAGAGGTAAATAGCCCGGGAGTATATAGTTTTACAGAACAAAATATCACATTGTTGCAAGCCCTCGGTTATGCTGGAGATTTGACTATCAATGGTCAACGGGAAAATATCATGGTGCTGAGGGAAGTGGACAATCTGCGTCAAGTAACTCATATCGATTTAACATCCGCTGAATTGGTCAACAGTTCCTTTTATCAAATAAAACCTAACGACGTTATTATTGTAGATCCAAATGGCCCCAAAATTAAAAGTTCTGGCTACATTACAAATTTAGGCTCGTTACTGTCTGTATTTTCTATTCTATTAAGCACTGTTATACTACTAACTAGATAAGCATTATGGCACAAAACGAGGTAAGCTTTACAGCAAAAGCAAAGGCCGATCAAGGAGAGCTCATAAAACAGGAATTCAGAAAATACATACGGTATTGGGTTTGGTTTGTGATTGGTGTTGTATTGGCTATGACGACGGCGTTTATCTATTTGAGATATACGCCCAGTATATACAATAGTTATGCGAAAATTCAGGTTCTTAATAAGCAAAAAGGTCTAGAGTTACCATCTTCGGGATTTGTGTTTAATCGTTCAAGTATCAATTTAGAGAACGAAATTGAGATTTTGAAATCCTACAGGATCATCGAACAAGTTGTGATCAATCTTAATTTAACTTCCGAATACTATGAGGAGGGTAATGTTAGAACGGCAGAAATAGATCTTTTCCCGTTTGAAGTGAAACGGAATTTTAGTATTAGTGATGAATCTTCACTTGGACGTTATAAAATTGAGGTTAAATCTGATGGTTTTGAAATACGAAAGGGGGAGTCTGAAGATCCAGTGCTTATACCTAATTATAACTCCTATCTTATTAAACATAAGTTGCCTTTTGACGTACAGTCTAAAGACATGCGCAGAACAAAGGAGAACATAGGAAAAACATTTATTCTTAAAATCATATCGGTATCATCTGCCACCAGAAAGCTAAAGGGAGCGATATCTATTAGTATGGTGGGAAAGGGGAGCGACTTATTGCAGTTAAGTCATTCTAGTGAGAGTCGATCACGATCTGAGCGTATATTAAATGAGCTGGTTAATGTCTTCAACACAGACGGTATTATCGATCGACAAGATGTATCAAGGCGCACCATCGAATTCATAGAGGATCGGTTTATTTTTCTGGCTGAAGAATTGGATTCTATTGAAAATACAAAGCGTGATTTTAAACAAAATAACGATATTATTACAATTGAGAGTGATGCGGATTTAGGATTAAATCAACGTGCCGAATCTGAGCAGAGTGTTTTTGATATGGAAAACCAAATTCTTTTATCGTCCATGCTCAAGGAATCACTAAAAGCTGAAGATGAAACTACCGATTTGTTACCAGCGAATATTGGTATTCAAAGTTCTTCAGTCAATAGCCTAATTGAACAATATAACACGCTAGTATTGGAACGTGATAAATTGTTGGTGAGTGGCGGACGAAACAATCCAACCGTGAAGATTGTTGAGGATAAATTGTTGGATTTGAGAGATAATATTGATGTGTCATTAACCGCATCCCAAGCGCAACTGAAAGCATCGAGGAATCAATTGATGCAACGCAATCAACGTTTTGTGTCTAAAGTGTCTCAAATTCCAGGTAAGGAGAAATTGTTAAATTCTATCGAGCGTCAACGGGTTATAAAGGAGACATTATATTTATTTCTTTTACAAAAAAGAGAGGAAGCTGCGATCAATTTGGCCATTACAGAGCCCTCCATTAAAGTGGTAGAATATGCTATTTCGGGTGGTGCACCTATCTCACCCAATTCAAAAAATATTTATTTAATGGCTTTAGTGGGAGGTCTTCTAGTACCATTTGGTATTTTATATGCGTCTGTTTTATTGGATACCAAAGTAAAAAGTAAAAATGATATTGAACAAAAAGTTCCTAACATTCCTGTAATTGCAGAGCTACCAAAAATTTTAGATAAGGATTTGGTATTTAGAAATCCAACAGATCGAAACGTCCAAGCAGAGGCATTTCGCATTTTAAGCTCTAATGTCAATTATATTTTATCCTCTGACATTGGCGATAAAGGTAAAGTGGTCTATTGTACATCCACTATAAAGGGTGAAGGGAAGACGTATGTGGGACTCAATCTATCATTAGCGTTAGCCAGTCTTAATAAAAAGGTGCTGCTAATTGGTGCAGATTTGAGAAATCCGCAAATTCATAATTACACAGATCACTCAAAAGATGAACCCGGATTATCCAATTATCTTTTTGATGTAAATTTTGACTGGAGATCGGCGCTTATCAAAGGATTTGAGAACTATCCTGATCACTATACCTTATTATCAGGAAGCATACCGCCCAATCCAACGCAGCTGTTAACCAATGGTCGTTTTAAGCAATTGATTGATAACGCAAAGGAAGAATTTGATTACATCATTGTGGACACGGCACCAACTATTTTAGTGACCGACACCATGCTGATTTCAGAACTGGCAGATGCAACGCTGTATCTTGTCCGTGCGGAATATACAGAAAAGAGTTTGCTTAATTATTCAAAGAGCTTGAAGGATACGGGCAGATTGAAGAATATGGCTTATGTCATCAACGGCGTTGGAGCGAGCAAATCATACGGCTATTCGTATAACTATGGCTACGGTTATGGTTATGGCAGTAGTAATAAGTAAAAGCAACCTAATTACCTATAAAAGAAAGCCTGATGACTGTTTAGTTTGTCAGGCTTTTTAAATGTGAAATAGTCTGTATCGGATCTTCACTGCTAAATACATAGCTCCCAGCCACCAAAACGTGTGCTCCGGCATCTACAAGTTTTTTAGCGTTCATATCGGTAACACCACCGTCAATTTCAATTTTGGTTGACGCGCCTCTTCTTTCAATCAATTCTGCAAGTTGCGAAACTTTCCTGTAGGTATTATCAATAAAACTTTGCCCTCCAAAACCAGGATTCACACTCATTAAGCACACCAGATCAATATCATTGATCGTATCTTCCAATACGTTGATATTGGTGTGCGGGTTCAAGGCAACCCCAGTGTGCATGCCCTCTGTTCGTATAGCCTGTAAGGTGCGATGCAGGTGAGTACAAGCTTCATAGTGAACGGTCAAATTATCAGCGCCCAAATCTGCAAACACTTTAATATACCGATCTGGATCAATAATCATTAAATGGACATCTACATATTTAGTGGCATGTTTGGTAATGGCCTTTAATACGGGCATTCCAAAAGAGATATTAGGCACAAATACACCGTCCATAATATCAATATGAAACCAATCGGCCTCACTTTTATTCACCATGTCAATATCACGTTGAAGATTGGCGAAATCCGCTGCTAGAATTGAAGGGGCTATAAGTTTTGATGACATTTTTTAGAGTTCTTAAGTTTTTGCAAAGATAGAAAAATTAGTTAGCAGTGGGCAGTCTTCAGTCTTCAGTTTGCAGTCTTCAGTCTTCAGTCTTCAGTCTTCAGTTTACAGTATTCAGTAGACAGTCTTCAGTCGGCAGTAAAAAAGTTCTTCCTTTTGGGAAGACGGAAGATGGGCTTTTAAAAAAGCGAACCCTCGGTAATCAGCCGAGGGTTCTTTCATCAATCAAAAAACGAACAGTTATATGATAACTGTTTGTTGCGTTCAAACTCCAAACACTAAAATTCCAAATTCCAAAGAGTTCTATCGGAATTTGGAATTTTTGTATTGAAATTTAGAACCTATCCAAGATAGGTTTTAAGTATTTTACTACGTGAGGTATGTTTCAATCTACGGATTGCTTTTTCTTTGATCTGTCTAACACGTTCGCGCGTCAGATCAAATGTTTCGCCAATTTCTTCCAAAGTCATTGGGTGTTGATCACCAAGGCCAAAGTACAAACGAATCACATCAGCTTCGCGAGGTGTCAATGTTTCTAAAGCTCTTTCGATTTCTGTACGAAGCGATTCATGCAATAAGTCCTTATCTGGATTTGGAGATTCTCCCGAACGTAATACATCATATAAGTTAGAATCTTCACCTTCTACGAGCGGTGCATCCATAGAGACGTGTCTCCCTGAATTTTTCATCGACTCTTTTACATCATTGATGGTCATGTCCAATTCCTTAGCGATCTCTTCAGCACTTGGAGGTCTCTCATGACTTTGTTCTAAAAAGGCAAAGGTTTTATTGATTTTATTGATCGAGCCAATTTTATTAAGTGGCAAACGAACAATACGAGACTGCTCGGCCAATGCTTGAAGAATCGATTGACGGATCCACCAAACGGCATAGGAGATAAATTTAAAACCACGCGTTTCATCAAATCGTTGAGCGGCTTTAATCAACCCTAAATTACCTTCATTAATCAAATCCGGTAATGTTAATCCTTGATTTTGATATTGTTTTGCGACCGATACCACGAAACGTAAGTTGGCCTTTGTCAACTTCTCTAAAGCGCGTTGGTCACCAGCTTTGATACGCTGTGCCAATTCCACTTCCTCATCAGCTGTAATAAGGTCAACCTTTCCAATTTCTTGAAGATACTTGTCCAGCGAAGCGGTCTCCCTGTTGGTAACCTGCTTCGTAATTTTAAGTTGTCTCATCTAATGTCTTTCTGTTTATCTGCGAATACGACATCGCAAATAGTTATACGTACGAAGTGGTATAAAAGTTACAGGAATTTAAAGAAAATTAAATTTTAATTAATTTTTTATCCATCAAATTGATGTCTTCCAACATCTCATTGGTGAATTTATAATGACCTCGGGTCGTAATGATCTTAAATCGGTGTGAATTCATGGAGCTTAATGTGTTTAAGAATATCCATTTAGATTTCAGCAACCGAGGTTTTTCTGACTTTAAGCTTAATTCAAAATAATGCTTTCTACCTTCTTTTTCAGCCACAATATCGGGCGTAATATCAATATCACTTCCCTTTTTATGATAGGATTTAGGTGTTTCATAACCTTCAGCGTCTGCCTTGATGTTCTCAAAGCCAATGTTCTTCAAATAATCCAATGAATTATTTAAAATGTCCGAGTACTTTTCTTTATCTGTATAAACCATAGCCTATAAGATAATTAAATTTGCGAGATAATCAAATAAATACCAGCTTTTAACGCGGTCTTAAGAGTTTCAAATTATAGCAAATTCATCAAGTTTTATTTCCGTAAAAATTTAGTCACTTCAAAGGAAAGCTTCCTAAATATCATGATATTACTTTTTTTCAGCCAAACCACGTGTCAACCAACCTCTTCGACTGGCGGTTGCAATAGCATACGGTGTGATCCAAAATAAGCCAAAGGTGTAGAGGATGCTGTACGAATAAGCCCAAATAGATTCCGAAATTTTATAACGTTTAGAATAGAACAGTACTGTAAATGTTGACAAGATCAATATGCTCAGCAACGTAGATCCTAAAAACAATAAGGGATGTGTCATGACAAATAAAAGCATAAACAATCCGAATGGGTAACTCATCACAAGATTAGAGGATTGACTCAAAAATAACAATCGACTACCGGTAGTATGCCCTTTTCTGAAATTTGTAAACACGTATTTAGACATGGCAATCGTTTCCCTAACATTACTGCGTCCCCATCGAATAAACATTTTATACAGCCCCTTATAATCTTCTGGCACATTGGTATAAGCAACAGCGTTTCTTTGGAACAGGACGTGTTTTCCTTGTTTTAGGATCATATTGGTCATCGCCCGATCTTCCCCAATATCGGAAGGCTTACCCATAAAGGTTTGATTGATCCATTCGTCAAGACAATTTTTTACTGCGGTACTGCGATATGCTGCTAAAGCTCCTGGTGTGCACAAAACGGAATTCAGATTACTTTCCGCAGATCGAATAAACTCAAAACTTAACACGAAACTCACATCGAGCATCTTTGGAAGGATTTCGGTGGTATTATTCAGTACGCGAATATTTCCGGCAACAGCACCACAATCTTCATTAGCCACAAAAGGACTCACT
>JBBSOJ010000186.1:0-6618 GCA_038259855.1 Flavobacteriales bacterium | reverse complement strand
GAAGCGTTATGCGTATGAAGAAATATACCGGTTATAATAAAAACAACACAAAAGCTAATAATTTGTAAGACAGAGTATTAAAAAATGTAATTTATTTTATATCTTTTATAAAAAATGAAAATTACATCCATAGTACTTATCTTATGTTCCAATATTCTTATTGGTCAAACGCTATTAGGCAATAAATTTTTAGATTATACCAACACTCATTCTATTGACGAAGAAGGTAATTCGATAGCGGTCATAAATACAATTCCAAATGCTTCCCAGAACATCGAGGTTTTTGATTTTGTAAATAATCAATGGCAACCGAGGCCCTCAAATGAAGATTTTATCGGATTTCAAATACAACTTAGTGGTGATGGAAATACCTTGATCATTGGTTCGGAAGTCCTGTTTTTACCAGAAAAAGTATCTATTTATCATTGGGACGGATCTACTTGGACTCAAAGAGGGGATGCGTTTACTTCGGGTACAATTAATACGAATTTTTCCGATCGTGTTTATATAAACCATGATGGCACTCGTATTTTTTTTACAGATATTAATCAAGGTGATTATTTAAATTACCATTGGGATGGTAGTGCATGGATTCTAATAAACACGTTCAGTGATTTAGGCATCAATAATGAAATTTCAATTAATAGTGATGGCACGAGATTGGCCTATACAGAAGTCATTCCAACAAATGGTTCTATTGCAAATTATAACATCAAAGTTTTAGAATTAGACGCTAATAATACTTGGACTCAAATTGGCAATGATATCACTAACCCGTTACAAATATTTTCATCATTCGTTTTAAATCGTTTAGCTTTAAATTCTACCGGAAACAGACTAGCTATAGCTTCTCCAGCATCATTTGAGTTTAATACAAATGCAGGGGCCTTTACGGTTTACGAGTTTGCGAACAGCCAATGGAATCAAATTGGAGACATCATAACGGGTGAAAGCGCAGGCGATTTTTTAGGTTTAGATATTTCTATAGACGCAACTGGTAATAAAGTTTTTGTAGGGATACCATCAGCAAATGCATTCGGTGAAGATTCAGGTCAGAGTAAATTATTTGAACTTAACGAGATGCAAGATACTTGGAATGAGATATTTACTATAAATGGCGAGTTATCTGGGAGTCAAGACGGAAGTGTGGTGGACATAAATGGCTCTGGTGATATTTTTAGTGTAGGGGCAAGAAATAATGTACCGCAGGTAAGAGTGTTTGGTGTAACTCCTTTATCTATAAACGAAACTAATTTACTCCGTTTTAAAATGTATCCGAATCCTAGCTATGGTAAACTTTTTTTAGAGTTAAATCAAGATTCAGAACTTGAAATATATGATATACATGGTCGTATTATGACTAAAAAGCAAAACCTCCATATAGGTAAGAACCAAGTGAATCTACAAGGATTTAGCAGTGGGGTGTATTTTATCAAAGTATCTAATTTGAACGGTCAACTAGTCCAAAAATTACAAGTTTCAAGATAGTTTTATATTTGAAGGTTAGTAACTTCCAATAAATTTCAATGACTTACAAAACTCAAACGGTTGTATGATGTAATATGTCACCCTATATACAATTAAGGTGGTTCAGAAAACATTGTTCTCAAGGGATTTATACAATAAACTTCACAAATTATTATTTAAATCTGTAAGAATATACTTCATTTGATATGTTAAATGTTAAAAATTAATGCATTTCAACGATTTATAGTGTATTTAAACTGATTTATTCAAAAAATTAGTCATCTTTACTAAACCAAATCAAAACAACCTATTTAACAGATTTAATACAAACCAACAATTGAAGATCAGCCCCAAATCTATCCTAAATTTAATTTTGTGTAAATCGACAAAAGTGACTATTAACTATAGATTTTGCCCCAAATCTATCTTAAACCAAAACCTATGAACACAGCCCCAAATCTATCAAAATTTGACTTGTTTGAAAGTAAATTGACAAAGACAGTGGAAAACACTTTTGTATTACTGAAAAGTATGTTGAAGCTTACCAAAAAAATATTCATGCTATAGCCCTTTGGGTATAGCATGAATTAATTTTTTGGTGTAGTCTTGTTGTGGGCTTTCATAAATGATGTCAGCATCTGCCATCTCTTCAATATGACCTTTGTTCATAACTACCAATTGGTCCGACATATATTTTACAACCGCTAAATCATGCGATATAAAAATATACGTAAAGCCAAAATTCTCTTTTAAGTCATTTAATAGATTCAGAACTTGTGCTTGTACTGATATGTCCAATGCCGAGACTGATTCATCGCATACAATCAACTTTGGTTGTAATGAAATGGCCCGTGCAATTCCAATACGTTGGCGCTGTCCACCAGAAAATTCATGAGGGTATCTATTAAAAACACTGTCATCAAGCCCCACTTTTTGAAGTAATTCTAAAACTATTTGTTTTCGATCAGTATCAGAAGCACCAATATGATGGACTTTCATTGGTTCCATGATCGCGCTTCCAATTGGTATTCTTGGATTTAAGGAAGCGTAGGGATCTTGAAATATAATCTGAATCTCTTTTCTCAATTTTCGAATGGCCGATCCGTTTAAGGTTGTAATGTCCTTTCCGCGATATAAAATCTGTCCAGACGTAGCTTTTTCTAATTGCAAAATGGCATTTGCCAAGGTCGATTTCCCACAGCCAGATTCACCAACCAATCCTAAAGTCTCACCTTCGTATAATTTGAAACTGACCCCGTCAACTGCTTTAAACGTTTCAGGTTTTGAGAACCATCCTGACTTTGAGGTGTATTCTTTTTTAACATCAATGACTTCCAATAAGGGTGTTTTGCCATAAAGATGTGCGTGATTTATTTTGCGCTGTTCCGCCGTTATAATCGTGGATCTTGGTGCTCCCTCCATAAAATCCTTAATTGTAGGCAGTCGCTCTAACCGCACCTCCAAAGACGGTTTAGAACTCAATAAGGCTTTTGTATACGTGTGTTGAGGTTGATGAAATATATCAGTAACGGCTCCTTGCTCTACAATAGCTCCCTTATACATCACCAGCACACGATCTGCAATTTCAGAAACCAAGGACAAATCATGAGAAATAAAAATTATGCTCATGTCTTCTTCCTTCTGAAGCTGTTTTAATAGTAAAATAATATCCTTTTGTACGGTGACATCCAAGGCCGTAGTTGGCTCATCGGCGATCAGTATCTTTGGTTTGCAGGCAATGGCCATGGCGATCATCACTCGCTGTTTTTGTCCTCCAGAAATTTCATGCGGATATGCTTTAAACACACGTTCTGGCGAAGGCAGTTTTACTTTGTCAAATAATGATATGGTTTCAGCTCTGGCTTCCTTTTTGGACAAGGGCGTATGTTGAAGTAAGATTTCTTCCACTTGTGTACCGCACCGCATAGAAGGATTTAGCGAACTCATAGGTTCTTGAAAAATCATCGAGATCTCATTTCCTCTTATTTTTTGAAACGCTTTTGATGGTATCAAAACAAGATCCTTATGGTCAAACAAAATATGTCCGCTGGTAATTTTGGAGATTTTTTTTGGAAGCAAGCCAAGGATGGCGAGTGTAGAAACAGACTTACCCGAACCAGATTCTCCTACAATTCCCAATATTTCGTTTTTGTTGAGTTGAAAGGAAATAGAATGTATGATCTCTTTTTCTACATGATCAGACATGAAAGAAACTGATAAATCTGAAACTGAAAGTAAGTGGTCGTGGTTCATAATACAAAGTAAATGTAGTCATTTTCTACAATTGACATGAGGAAAAACCATATCCGACATGCATACAACGAAAACGTTTTTAAAAATCCTTTTTTTTAAGAAAATTTTAATACTTTCCATAACGGAATTCAAATAATCCCCGCTTTAATATGTGTTTTTAGCAAAATATATATTGTTTTTATATTGTTTGAATGCTACCTAACTCCTAAATCTATCGTGATTATGTGCTATTGAGTTTTAATTAAATGCGTTTAATTAACCTTAATAAATCATTAGAATGAAAAACAAATCTACATTAACAGTAGTGTGCTTACTCTTTATGAGTGTAATGTATGGTCAGACTACAGAGTACCAGCGCTGTGGCGCCATGGAAAATCTTGAACTTCGAAAACAACAAGATCCCGGGCTGGAGCAGCGCATGCGGGACATCGAAACTTTCACTCAAACTAAATTGAATGATGGCACTGCCAATAAAATCAATGGCAGTATTATTACGATACCAGTAGTGGTTCATGTATTATATCGCAATAGCACAGAAAACATAAGTGTTGCTCAAATTCAATCGCAATTGGATGTATTGAATGAAGATTTTAGAAGAACCAATTCTAACGCGGATAATACTTGGTCTCAAGCAGCAGATTCTCAAATTGAATTCTGCCTAGCGTCCATAGATCCAAACGGAAATGCCACTACTGGAATCACAAGAAAATCGACTACACGGCAAGATTGGGGCGCTAATGACGACGCCAAAAGAAGCTCTTCTGGAGGTATTAATCCTTGGAATACGGCAGAATATTTAAATATGTGGGTCGTTCCTAAAATGACAACAGTGTCTGGTGGACAAACCATCAATCTTTTGGGATATGCACAATTCCCGGGTGGAAGTGCTGCAACAGATGGCTTGGTTATGATTTACAATGCCTTTGGAAGAACGGGAGCTGTCACCGCTCCCTACAATGGAGGACGCACAACAACGCATGAAATTGGCCATTATTTAAACTTGCGTCACATTTGGGGCGATGCCAATTGTGGAAATGATTTTGTAAGTGATACCCCTACTCACCAAACATCAAACAGTGGCTGCCCGGTGGGCCGCGTGTCTTGTTCATCTACGGATATGCCACAAAATTATATGGATTATACGAATGATTCTTGTATGAATCTATTTACTCAAGGTCAAAAAGCAAGAATGCGTGCTGTGTTAGATGCAGGTGGCGCTAGACGAGCGTTGGCGTTGTCAGATAAATGTGGAGCGGTTGCACAACCAACCTGTACAGATGGCATCCAAAATGGCACCGAAACAGGCGTTGACTGCGGTGGGACTTGTACACCATGTCAAACTGGAAATCAGTATTGTGCCTCTCAAGGGAATAGTGTAAATGATGAATATATTGCCCGTGTTCAAGTAGGAACGATCAATAATGCGTCAGGAGCACAGCTCTATTCAAATTTCACAAGCACGTCAACAGACTTAAATAAAGGATCTGCCTATACATTGACAGTGACACCTGCTTGGACGGGTACACCTTATAATGAAGGGTACGCTGCATGGATTGATTATAACGATGATGGTGATTTCAATGATTCTGGAGAGCAGATTTTCTCAAGAGCGGCATCACAAACAACACCAGTGAGTGGATCATTTACAGTGCCTGCAGGAACGGCCAATGGCACCAAACGATTAAGGGTCTCTATGAAATATAATGGTGTCCCAACATCGTGCGAAACATTTCCTTATGGAGAAGTAGAAGATTACACCGTCACTATTAAAACAGGCACTACAAACCCTCCAGCAGGCTGTACGGGCGCTATTTCTTCATTTCCTTACAATGAAGGATTTGAAAGTGGCTTTGGAGCTTGGACACAATCTACAAGTGATGACTTTAATTGGACGAGACAGTCAGGTTCAACACCATCAAGTAGCACCGGGCCAACTAGTGCAAGCGATGGGTCACAGTATATTTTTATGGAATCTTCTGCACCAAACATTTCTAATAAACGTGCGATTTTAGTGTCACCATGTTTCAATCTTGCAGGACAAAGTCAAGCGACATTCAGCTTTAAATATCATATGTATGGCGCAAGTACGATGGGGAATCTTAAATTGGCAATCAGTACCAATAACGGATCCACCTGGAC
Source organism: Flavobacteriales bacterium (assembly GCA_038259855.1). GTDB lineage: Bacteria > Bacteroidota > Bacteroidia > Flavobacteriales > Flavobacteriaceae > JBPOFM01. Next base: position 759 of record JBBSOJ010000186.1, on the reverse strand, counting down.
TACAGTTTGGACGCAGTCCGGAAACAAAGGAAACGCTTGGTTGAACGCTAGTGTTGATTTAACCGCTTACTCCGGGAATACAGTTTCCTTGAGATTTGACGGTACAACAGGCACCACATGGCAAGGTGATATGGCTGTAGATGCTATAAGCTTAACCAATGGTTCTTCTGATAAGTGTGCTGGTGTGCCTCCGTACAATGGCAGTCAATCTTACGCAGTTGGCGATAGAATCACATCACAAGGATTCTTGTTTGAAAGAGCTATGTCATCTTGGACAAATTTGGGTGCTTGTGGAACAGCAAGAATTCTTGAAGAAGGTTCTGTACAGCATTTGGGAGTTGAGATTTCTGTGTATCCAAACCCGGTGAAGGGACAAACTTTATTTGTGAAATCGAATATTGAAAATATGCCATTCACAATTGTAAATATTTTAGGGCAGGAAGTTTCACGAGGCTTATCAACCGATGCCGTTGAGGTCGGTCATCTCGAAGCAGGTCTTTACATCATGCAGTTTACAGTCAACGATACCATCGAAACCCGTAAGTTTATAAAACAATAAGTTATAAGTATTCTATTTGAAAAGTCCAGACGTGATGTCTGGGCTTTTTTTTATGAATTATTGCGCTAAAATTATCATGATTCTATAAAATCTTCAGATGGATTTCTGGGTTATCAAGAAGCATACTTGATAATCAAGACGCGTGTTTGTTTTTTATAATCAGAACATATGTAAAGAATACGCAAAAAAACCAATCATTG
>JBBSOJ010000185.1:0-6618 GCA_038259855.1 Flavobacteriales bacterium | reverse complement strand
TATCTCATTAAATATCCAGTAAATTATGTTCATTTAAAATCTCATAGTGAACGTATTGTGCAATTTCATCGTTTGGTATTATTAATGAATCTGGATAACGAAATTTCTAAAAAGGAATTGGTGAAGCTTCATAATTTTGGTTTACGAATGGGTCTTGGTCATGAATCCATCAATCGCGTGTTGGATTTAATGGAGAGTTTTCCGAATAAAATCGTTCCACCAGATTTTTTAATAGATATTTTCAAGGTACAGTATAATTAGTAGGCAGCAGGCAGTTCACAGTCTGCGGTCTTCAAATTTTAACAGTAGTTCAATTATTCAGTTTAGTGCTATTGGTTGTAATAAATTGTTATTTGGAATTTGGCATTTTAAATCTGAAATTTTAACTTTCATTATTCATTATTCATTATTCATTATTCATTATTCATTATTCATTATTCATTTTACACTTTCAATTTTTCCAATTTTTCTTGATATCCCTTTATTTCATCTCTCAATTGGGCGGCAATGATAAAATCGAGCGCTTTGGCGGCCTGCTCCATTAATTTACGCTTTTCTCTAATTTTCTTTTCTACTTCGGCTTTTGAAAGATATTCGCTTTCCGGTTCTGCCGCTTTCTGGGCATCAAGAGCATATTTATAAGTACTGACCGAATTTTTTGATAAGACATTATCCAAACTCTTATTTAAAGCTGTTGGGGTAATGTTATGTTTTGTATTGTAGGCTATTTGCTTTTCACGTCGATAATTGGTCTCGTCAATTGTTTTCTGCATACTACTTGTGATCTTATCAGCATACATGATGGCTCTACCATTCAAATGTCTTGCAGCCCGACCGACCGTTTGGGTCAGTGATCGGTTCGATCTTAAAAAGCCTTCCTTGTCCGCATCTAAAATAGCTACTAACGATACTTCAGGAAGGTCCAATCCTTCACGCAGCAAATTCACACCCACCAACACGTCAAAGATGCCTTTTCGAAGATCCTGCATAATTTCTACACGTTCTAATGTGTCGACATCACTATGAATATAGCGAACCCTTATTTGAATTCTACTCAAATATTTAGTCAATTCTTCTGCCATACGTTTAGTCAGGGTCGTCACCAACGTACGTTCATTTTTTTCAACACGTATTTGAATTTCTTCAATCAAGTCATCAATTTGATTCAGACTTGGTCTGACGTCAATCACAGGATCCAATAGGCCGGTGGGACGAATCAGTTGTTCTACAAAAATCCCATCCGTTTTTTGCATTTCATAATCGGCTGGTGTCGCACTCACATAAATAACCTGATTCTGTAAGGCTTCAAACTCTTCAAATTTTAAGGGACGATTATCCATGGCTGCGGGTAAGCGGAAGCCGTAATCCACCAAATTCTCTTTTCGGCTTCTATCGCCACCATACATAGCATGTACTTGCGAGATAGTCACGTGGCTTTCATCTACAACCATCAAAAAGTCATCCGGAAAATAATCCAATAAACAGAAGGGGCGGGTACCTGGCAGTCGGCCATCAAGATAACGGGAATAATTTTCAATACCAGAACAATACCCTAATTCCCGAATCATCTCAAGATCAAATTCTGTTCGTTCCTGAAGTCTTTTGGCTTCAATATGTTTTCCTATTTCTTTAAAATAATCAACCTGTTTTACCAAATCATCCTGAATTTCGCGAATGGCACCCTGCAATACATCGGGTGAGGTCACGAACATATTGGCAGGAAAAATATTGATGCGGTCAAATTTTTCAAGAACTTCATTGGTCTGTGCATTGAACGACTCAATATCTTCAATTTCATCACCAAAAAAATGGACTCTTACCGCATTATCTGAATAGCCTGGGAAAATATCAACTGTATCACCCTTAATTCTGAAATTACCGTTGTTAAAATTGACTTCTGTCCGAGAATATAAACTCTGCACTAATTGGTGTAAAAGAGCGGTGCGCGAAATCACCTGATCGCGTTTTAGGGTGACCACATTTTTTTGGAACTCAACCGGATTACCAATACCATACATACAAGATACTGATGCTACAACAAGCACGTCGCGACGCCCAGACAGTAGGGAAGAGGTGGTGCTCAATCGCATTTTTTCTATCTCTTCATTGATGGAGAGATCTTTTTCAATATACACTCCCGAAACGGGAATGTAGGCCTCGGGTTGATAATAATCATAATAAGAAACGAAATATTCCACCGCATTGTCAGGAAAGAATTGCTTGAATTCTGAATAGAGCTGTGCTGCCAAGGTTTTATTATGAGCCAAAACCAAGGTAGGACGTTGTACTTTATCAATGACATTGGCGACTGTAAAGGTCTTGCCCGAACCGGTCACTCCCAACAAAGTTTGATATTTTTCATTGGAATCGATTCCTTTTGAAAGCTTGTCAATCGCTTGAGGCTGATCGCCGGTAGGCTTAAATTCTGATTTTATATTGAATTTCATAGTAGTTCAAATGTAAGATTTTGAAGCACAACACTTTTGAAAGCTGTCAAAAATGTAACCTCATTTCAATTTTAAAATGGTTCATAGCCCATTCGAGGTGATACTTAATTTGTAATTTTTGAGACTGCAAAGATACGTCTTGGAAGTATTTAAAATTCTATAAGGACTGTTAAAGGTACTGCTAACAAAATCTAAAAACTAAAAAGTCCAAATTCCTGAAGAATAGGAATTTGGACTTTTACTTATTCATTAAAAACTTATCGCTTCAAAGTGAAATGGCCTTTGGCTTGAAAATCATATCCATTTCCTTTGACATCGGCGACAAACCAATAATCAGATGAGGGCATATTTTGACCATTGTAAGTACCATCCCAACCGCTTGAGCGTGATGTCAGGTATGAAATTTGCTTACCATAACGGTCGTAAATATAGATCACTGTTCCTGGAAGTGTTTCCACGCCGATAATGTGCCAGGTATCAAAATATCCATCTTGGTTGGGTGTTACAAATTGTGGGAAATCTAGAACCAATACTTCTTTAGAAATCTCAAGACAACCATTTAAATCGATGATGGTGACGATATGATATCCAATCCCAACATTTTCAAAGACATTGGATTCCTGGGGCTCATTATCATCTAATTGGTAAAGGTAGTTACCAATGCCACTTACAGTGATTGTTATGTTATTGGGATCAGAGAAATCAACTGTTTCTACAATCTCTATATTAGCTTGTTCAGATTCGATGACATCAAACACTTGTGTGGTCGCACATCCGTTTTCAGAAGTGACTGTGACAGAATATGTACCGATTACTGAAATGATTATTTCTGGCGTCGTCTGATTCGTGGACCATACATAAGAATCTGTAGGGTTATTGGTATTGGCACTGACAACCAATGGCAGGTTTTCTAAACAAATCACCTGATCTTGGATGTCAACCATCGGTTTCTCATAGACAATTATAGAAAATTGAGTTATTGAATAACAAGCGGTTGTATTGTTCTGAACTCGAGCATAGATCACCTCACCATCAAATGCCATGTAGGTATTGGGGATCATGTTAGTTCCAATTTCTGCTTCAGCTTCACTATCGTAATAGGTTACCGAAAAATTTGCTGGATTTTGTCCTCCAAGGATCGTCGTGGTTTGTGCAGTCAGATCAAATTCCAATAGCCCATCAAAATCATCGTCACAATCTGCTAGATCACTCGGAGCAACGGCATTTGGCATAGGCCGAACACGTATCTGAAAACCGTAGGTTATGAAACAACCCGTCGTCGCATTGGCAACCCTTGCAAAAAGAGTTGTGTTATTGGACGTCAAAGTATAATTTGCATCTAGGGCATCTGTGTCTGACAACGCATTTGCAGAGGTGGCATAGTATGTTATGACTGTGTTGTTCGTATTGTCTACAATAAGAGCGTCTACGTTTTGTAAATTATAGATGTTATCCTCGCTTTCGCAAACATTAATCGTATCGAATTGATTTATGGCTGGTGGTAAATTGACGTTTAGGCCTAACGGAATGGCTAAATAGCATCCAGAAATGGTGTTAGTTAATTTCACAAAAACCGTTTGAGGATTTGAGATATTGTTGTAAGCGGTAGGGTTTAAAATTTGACCGGTGCCATTTTCTAAAGTTTCCAAGGATGGATAATAGGAAATAACAATATTATCTTGGCGTACATCAAGAATTTCAATTTCGGATGAGGTCAAATCAAAGGTAACGATACCATCATAATCCGTATCACACATGGTTTGTGGTTCTGGGATATTCGCTCTTGCAACTTGGATAACATTAAGTGTAAAACTAGTAATTGACGGACAAATACTGCCATTATCGATTCTTACATAGATCTGTTGTGGATTTACAGTATTTGTAAATTCTAAAGGAATAGCATTCACTTCATCTTCGGCATCAGCAATGGTCAAATAGAAAGAAACATCAAGAGTATCAGTAATACCTTGGGTGATTTCGTTCAATTTTGGTGTTAAATCAAAGAATTCCATGGCATCGTTCGTAATATCATCACATCTAAACTCGTCCATTGGTTGATTGAAATCTGGATTGGTTCCGATCTCAATTGTAAAACTAGAGGTGCCATAACAATCAATGTCATTCAGGTTCTCAACGCGGACATATATCGTTTGTGGATTGCTCGTGTTTTCAAATACTGAATTTTTATCAATATCATTCACTCTATTGTCAGCATCAGTTTGGTTTAGGAAATAAAGCGTTTGTTTGCCTGTCTGACCGTTCAGTATTTCTTCATCTTTTTCTGAAAAAATAAATTCACCAAATCCATCACTATTATTTTCACAATAGGTATAGTTTTCTATGGCAGGAAAGTTAGGTCTGGAATTGACAACGATTTCAAAATATTCACTCGACCAACAACCCGTATTTGTATTTGATATTTTTACGTGAATTCCTCTGGTATTAGTTAAGAAGCTAGAGACATTTTGAAATCTATCGATATCGGCGACCAAATCATCATAACTACCATAGAAATCAAACGTTTTATTTGAGGTGTCTGAAACCATCTGGCTATAAAGTTGTGTAAGGTCATATATTACCAATCCATCAGAATCCGAATCACAAATCATCACATCCTCGGGGTCTGAAGTTTCTGGAGCTGGCAACACATTGATTGTAAATGGGTTGTTACTACCGCAAACAGAACCTACCTCAAAAACTTTTGGATAAATAGTTAAGGGATTTACGGTGTTTGTATAAAAATCAGGTAGAGGATCTTCATTAGCTAGAGCCGCTTCTTCTGATGCATAATAAGTCACAGCATAGTTGGTGTTTCCACCGGTGATCAGCGTATCAAAACTGTGTAAATCAATGGTTGTAAATCCATCAGAATTATCATCGCAATAGGTGACAGGACCAGCTGGCGGGAATGGAGTAACAGGATAAATGATAAGTTCCAAATCTGCGACGTCCGAACACGTAGGGCTCGTTAGCAAAATGTAAATTACTGTTGGTGAACTACTCACAGTAAATGGCACATTAGGATCCAATGGGTTAATGTTCGAATCTCGATCTGATTCCGATGCATAAAATGTTACAAAGACATCCTCTAATCCATTGATAATTGCCTGTCCCAATTCCGTTAGGTCAAAGTCCTCAATACCGTTATTATCCACGTCGCATTCTGAAAAATCTCTGATTTCGGTTCCTGTAAGTAAGAGGTTTGTGTGAATTTCAAAAGATGACACCGATGAACATCCAGTGGTGTCGTCAGTGACCCTGATGTAAATGGTTTGCATATTCGCAATGGTATTGTTATAAGCTTCAGGGTTGCTAATTGGATTACTTCCTGATTCGGCGTCTTCTGCAGATATATGAAACGTGACTGAGACACCATTCAATCCTTGGATAAAGTCATCTATAATAGAATTTAGATCAAAAGTTGCAAATCCATCATGATCGACATCACATGCATCAATATAAACATCTTCATAATTGATGACGGGGCTACTGATAACGGAATAAGATAGGGTCGTAGTTGCATAGCATCCTGTTATAGCATTGCGAACTCTTACAAACACCTGACCATTTGGAGTCGTATTGGTAAAAGGCAACGTGATTCTTCCATTGCCGGAATTAGCTCCAGCTTGTGTATTATGAAACGTAACAATGAGATCTGTTTGGTCTCCGATGATCGCAAAATTACTTTCGCTTAAATCTATTTGAGTGATACCATCCGCGACATTATCATCACAGACCATTAGAGTAGGTGGTGGCGTGATCGAAGGCATAGGATTCACTATCAATTGAAAACTACTGTAGGCAAGACACCCATTTATAGTGTCTTCAATTCTGATATAAATAACTTGATTGTTAGAGGTGTTTGAAATTGGAGCTGTAATTGGATTGATATTATTGATAGCATTTCCAGCCGTATAATGATATGAAATATTGTACGTTGAGTTCGGCACAGAGGCAAGGACTTCGTTTGTACGCGTGCTTAAATCAAATGTCTCGATACCATCCATACTAGCGTCGTCACATAATTGGAAATCAGGAATTGGATTGGCTGTTTGAGTAGAGCTTAAACTCACCTCTACCGTGTCTTCAATAACGCAAGTGGAGCCCGATAATGGAATTTCTACACGTATTTTGTAACTACCCGACTGGGTAACGTTGATGAGAGGTTGAT
>JBBSOJ010000184.1:0-6718 GCA_038259855.1 Flavobacteriales bacterium | reverse complement strand
TAACCATAACACAAGTACATCACGCATTCTCAATAATTTTGGTTTACTTACAAAATCTTCCGGAACCGGAACCACACAAGTTTTTACAACTGTAAATAATTCAGGCATTATTGATGCTGCGGTTGGAATTTTAAGTTTTGGAAATTCATTGGGATTTACAAATAATGTAGATGGAATCTTAAAGGGAATTGCAACAATAAATATTCCGTAAACATCTAATTTTACAAACAATGGAACATTTACACCAGGCGGTTCTCCAGGGATACTTTCTGTCAATGGAAATTTTGAATCCGAATCATCATCAGTATTGGATGTCGAGTTAAACGGACTGACTTCAGGTACGCAGTATGATGTATTGGCAATCACTGGCACAAACGTCCTATTTGATGGCACGGTTGACGTCACTCTAGGATTTGCCGCAAACTTAAATGATGAATTTGTCATCGCGACAACCACAGGCACAATCTCACAATGCGAGTTAGCACCAACAGCATCCGCAGAATTTGAAGGCATGATGTATACGTTTGATGTGTTTTGTAATAACAACAATCAAGTCGTTTTAGGTGTGAATAACATCACATTGGGAGTTGATGAATTTGAATTGACAGAATCCAGCATCCAATTATATCCAAACCCCGTTCGAAGCACATTGAACATCAAGAATGTCAATAATCTCGAATTGGAAAACGGAAGCATTATGGACATTACTGGTAAAGTAATCACCAGTTTTAATTTGAAAAATATGGGATTGACTAAAGAGATTTCTTTGGAAAACCTTTCCAATGGGATGTATTTCGTAACAATCAATGGGTTGATCAATTCTGTTACAAAACGTGTTGTTAAACACTAGTAAAATTAGTTTAAGATAATTATAATGAGAAAGCCATCGATTCATGTTGGTGGCTTTTTAAAGAACTTATAAGAAATCTGCAACTGGCTTGTAAGTTGAATTTATTAAAAGCCCACGTGATATGATGTATCTGAACTTTGAAGTGTTCTTGTCAATTTAAGGTCTGAAGGAACCATCGTTAAAAGGAAACATAGTTTATACGCCATGATGACATTTTCAAAGAGTTTCGATGTAGTTATAATAAGCCATTTGCTATTAATCTAGGGGATTTGTTTAGGGTTTATTATTTGAAGAGAGCTGCTGTAAAAAGCAGCTCTTTTTTATGCACGTAGCTTTCTTTTAGATAGGAAGATGACCAATATCAAAACAGTCAAACCTGCTAATAACCAATACATCCACGTTGATGATGTTTGGAGCGCAATTGGAGAAGCGTCTCCAATAAGTACCAATCCAGCCCAATATTGAGGGTGTGCAGTGCGACCTTCGGCCGTGGTGAGATAATCTAATTTCGCCTGCTGTAGCGCTTTGTCTTTCGCCCAACCTTTACTGATGTATTTGTAAAAACGGTCAATGATTTTTGCGCTTGATTGTTCGTCAATTTTCCAAAGACTCGTCAGAATGCTTTCACTACCGGCATAGTTAAAGGCGTGTGCCAACGAAATCATTCCTTCGCCAGCTTGGTAGGTCGGTTTGCCAGTCTCGCAAGCGGTGAGAATCGCTAGATTAGAGGAGAGATTGGTATTGTAGATCTCATAGGTATACAGATAATTATCATCGGTATTTGTAGAATCGCTTGATTTGGCAAAAACCAGTCGAGACAGTTCTGGCGAAATGTTGTTCGATTCAGCATGGGTGCCAATATGGATGATTTTATGATCTTTAGCCTCATTTTTAAAAACATGTTCAGTGGAGTTTTTATTTAAAAACGAGGAGCCGTTGAAAAAGCGGGTGGATTCCTGTGCCAAATGTAGAGTGAATGGTTGTGGTAACAAAGTGAGATAGGCTTTGTCTAAAGCTAGAGAGTCTTTAATTGAAATTTCATAGTCAGATTTCATTTTGTCATTAAATTCGGGGACGAAGGCAACAAAATTATCTTCATAACCTACCGTCTGCCTTCCTTTATCAATTAAGAGCAAACTATAATTATAGGAAATGATATGCTTTGAAAGAAGGCTGTTCGTGGCTAATTCAGAAAACCGATTTATTTTTTTAGGGGTCAACATTTCAAAACTCAAATTGAACAACTGTCGATCAGGAATGATAATGACATGTTCCGTGGTAACCATTCTTTCAAATGGTTTCCATAATTGGTTGTAAAGTGCTACTAAAACAGGGCTGATCTTTTCAACATTAAAATCGGGTTCATTCAACTGAAGAATGTTGGCCTCAAGATGAAGAGATTTCAATTTAAAAAGTTTTTTTTCAGTTTTTGTGACGATAAAGGCGTGAAGAATGTCGTCAATATACAAGTAGCGCACCAAAGTTGTTTTATCTGGAATTCTCTTTTGCAATTGGTCTAATGGCTCCTCTATCGTTCCATACCGCATTTTGTAGTATTTGGGATGCTGTGTTTTGAGACTGTCTAAAAAGTGTTTCCACTCGTTATCTGCATTCAGAAATTGTTCGATATCTTCAGAATCGTTCAATGATGAAGAGATCGTCTGTTTAATTGCGGACTCTCTTTTTAATACACCATCGGGGATATCCTTAAATGCGATGCTATTTCTCAAATTCAATCGTGATCTAATGCGGTTATAGATGCTCGATTCGTGCAAGGCAATCAGTTTATCAAGATATTTTGTATCCTTTGTTTTTGTGTACAAGTCCAACGTCAATTTTTCGGAAAATGCAGAGATGGATTGGTAATCGGAAAGCAAAACATTGATATCCTCACTCTTAAAAACGGTTGTTTTACGTTCTTCCAAAATCAGCGTGGCTTTATTCAATTCTTGTAATAAACTTTTAAGAAACTCAACGCTTTTGTCGGGTTGCAACTCATATATTGCTTTTGATTTTAATAGAATGAGTTGAGGTTTGTTAAATTCAATTTGTTTAGAATCAGCGGCAGATGCGTGTTTTTCTAAATGTTGGATGCCTTTGTCAACCCACAACAAGGTTTGCTGATAATTTTTAATGATAAAATTGACTTCGGCCAAATTCAATAATTGCTTGAGGGTGTCAAAATTATCGTCGCCACCATTGTCCAGTACATAATCATAAGACTCTTTAGAAACATCCAATGCTTCATCTGGGTTGCCATTTTTAGCAAGAAATAAGGCCTTATTCCTCAAGAAAAAAAGGAACTCTTTATCGTAGTCAGTTCCCAACGCTTTTTTAAAGAGCGCTTCGCTGTCATCATAATGGTTTTTTGCCTCATCAATATGATTGAGTTGCGCATGTATTTCTGCCATACCGTGTTTTGCGGCAGCCTTCCAATAGGGGTTGTCGTCAGCGGTTGTATTGAGTTGATCAAACCCTTTTTGAAGACTGACCATGGCAGTGTCATACTCCTTTAGCGATAATTGAGATTGACCGATTTGAATAAGTGTAGAACCCAAATCTGAATCTTCAGATTCAAACATGGACTTCTTTTTTTCATAGGCATACAACAGTAATTCGTAGGCTTTTTTTAAGTTGCCCTGTTCATTGTAAAAAACCGCTAAATTGGAGATGGCCCTTGCCTGGAAACGCTTGGCTTTAGAAACCACATTTTCATCCTTATAGGTTTTTATGGTTTTTTCGTAATTCATAATAACATCAATCTGAATGGCGACTGCCTCGGCAAGATTTCCTTGTGTGTATTCTAAAAGCGAGACATTCGACATAATGACCGTACTTAAATAAAGGTTTTTGATGGGGTCACCTTTCGCAGATTGGATGGTTTTGATGGCTTTTGAATAATAATATTTGGCGCTGTCAAGTTTGGAGGACATCCACATAGTGGCTCCAACAGCATTATATCCGTCGGATAATTGGCCTTTATCGGTTGCAGGATACGATTCAAAATTTACGAGTGCTTTTTGAAAATAGCGCTTGGCTTCCCTTATGTCTCCCAAAGAAAGATAGGTGGCTCCAACATTGTACTCCACTTTTCCAATGTCGTCGGGAGTTGCATTTTTTAGTGTGCCAATGATATCATAGGCAGATTTTGTCAATTCCAAGGACTTTTTTTTGTTGGCTATTTCATCATAGAAATCGGCAAGTTTCAATAATGCTTTGTAATGCACTTTTTTATTGGATGTTTTGGAAGTGATTTTCTTATAAAATGCATCTGCTTTTGCACTTGCATTCGTGGCGTCTGATTTCAATAATTCAATTTTACCAACATAATAGGTATAGTTATAAAGCGAATCATTTAATTGGTTTGTATTGATGTAGGAAAGTTGGTCATTTAAAGTGGATTCTGCTTTTTTAATGTCCTTCGCAAGCATCAAGGAGTCCAAAACATTAGTGTTGAGAATCTCCGTTTTTTGGGCATATAACGATAAACTTGAAAAAAGTATGGGCACAAGTAGATATAGGCCTAGTGATTTTATCATTTATCAAGTTTCTCTAGCAATTTTTTACTGTCTTCGGTGTCACTCAACTTTAGAAATTTAATCGCATTCACGCTGTCATCCTTTTTTAAAAATGCCAACCCCAAATAATAGTTGGCATCTTGTACAAACACACTCTTAGGTTGAGAAGCGGCGTATTCTAAAAACGGAATGGCTTTAGTTTCACTTTTATTTGCCAAATGGGCCACACCTAAAAAATAATTGAGCGTATCGTTTTGTGGCGTTATTTTTTGCAACACATCCCATTTAGCAATGGCTTTTTGATAATCACCTTGCTTGTAATTTACCATGGCGTCATAAAAGGGATAATCGCTAGACGTGCTCATGGTGGTTGGTAATCCAGGATCTGGTTTAAAATGCGAATTATATAGTCGTTCGTTAGATGATCCGTTCAAAAACCAAAACGAGCCGATGGCAACAAACAAGACAACTAAAGCCGCAATTTTCATAAACTGAAACTGCCTTCTTCTGAATTTTTTAGGTTTCGTTTGTAATGTGTGAGGCAGGGCGTCATGAAATTTGTTTAATTTTTCTTTGAGCGCCTGTTCTTCAATCCCATTTATGTAAGAGCGCACATCCTCAACAAGAATCTTAAATTCAGGGTCGTCATTGATTTTTTGATCAAACACGTCAAGTTCGTTTGTAGACATGGTTTTATAGTGATACCGCTCTATGGTTTCCAAGAGATCTGGGGATATGCTGCTATTATCTTTCAATTTTTATAATTTAATGTTCAATACCATACTGCGCAATTTTTCCATACATCTGTATTTCTTGTTTCGTGCTGTCGTCTCTTCTATTTGTAACTCGTCTGCAATATCACGGAGCGATTTTTTTTCAAAATAGAATGTGGTTAATACTTCTTTGCATGGACTTCCCATTGTTTTAAAGACGTCCATAATACTCTGTAATCGATGTTCTTTTAAAATGTCATCATCAAAGTCTCGGAGCGCAGGTTCCACCGCTTCAAATTGAATTAACTGTGAAGCCTGCGTTGTTTTTTTGAATCGCTTGGATCGAAGCACGTCCATCCATTTATTTTTGGCTATTTGATAAAGATATCCTTGGATTGCTGTCTCATTTTGAGGCGTGAACTTTTCGTCTTTCACATTGTGCCAGACGCTTATAAAGGCCTCTTGATAAATATCTTTAGCATGCTCTTTGGTGCCGTTGTTTTTTAAAACAAAATGCTCAATCTTATAGTAGTTGGACGTATAAAGTGATTCTAATACGTTGGAGTCGTTCGATTTTATGGCTTTTACAAGCGAAGTTTGAGTAAGAATAGTGTGAGCTTGACCCATGAGTTAATTCTAAATCATGAGAAATATACAATTAATTCAACTTACTTCAAATAGCAGTGCTATGAAAATGCTTTTTCAACGTCCAACTACCGTTTTGATTTACAAATAATTATAAAGTAAACAAGCTCTGAATTCTACTGATTAATTTTGTTTCGTCGTTAAATTCCAAGGTTGATTGTTATAAAGTCCGTCTCTATTTGGGTCATAAAATGTGTTGTTACTTTTGATGTATTTACCATCACTGTTCATCCAATAATTTTCCGCGCCAGCTTCAACTTTAAAGGTTTGTCCATCCATACTCACATTCTGTTCCTCACGAATCATATCGATAAAGTTGCTATGGCTTGAACTTGATGCATAACTTGTTCCCGTAGAAGTGCCACGGAGATTGTCCATAAAACGTGCGTGACTTGCATCTTGGGCAGCCGAGTTATCGCGCATTCTTTGTTGGTGCTGCTCAAATTGAGCCTGATTGTTGCGCATACGTTGTTGATGTTCGATAGTTCTTTGCTGCTGTCTATAATTATTGACCTGTGTTTGGTATTTTTCCCAATTCTTATTGTCAACCTTCGTTTTTTCTGTATTGATGGCAATTTTCAGGTACGATTCAAAATCCGCTTTAGGAGCCATCAAATAGTCCAATTGGTAATTCCAAACCTGCATAGGTTGACCACCCATAAGATTAGGGTCTTGGGTCAAAACGAGCTGACCAAAATTGACGAGGGCTTTCACATTGTCCTTATTTATCCATTCTGTGGAATAAAAATTGAAATCGATATTGGGCATTCCAAATTTTCTCTTTTGTTCTTCTATCAAGGCTAATATTTCGGGGATTTTACGTTCGGATAGAAATGTGAAGCCATTGCGTTCCATCATCGGTTTGACCTCTGTTTCGATGAACTGCTGTGGTGATACGATAGCTCGAATATTATCCATACCATAATTTTGCATCTCTTGTGCATAATATTGATTTTGGAATGACACGTACTGTTGAATCGGTGTGTTAAAAG
>JBBSOJ010000183.1:0-6766 GCA_038259855.1 Flavobacteriales bacterium | reverse complement strand
ATCAATAGTAACGATATCTTATTGGGGAACGATGTGGATTTGATAGATTTGGTGAACCAGAAATAAGTAGGCAGTAGGCAGTAGGCAGTAGGCAGTAGGCAGTAGGCAAAATAAAAATCTGATATAAGATTGACTATTAATTTGGTTAAAGAAATATCATTTGAATAGAATAAATTCTATCGGGTTAAAATATTTATTCGATTGAAAGAAGGTGATTGTAAATTCAGAATCCATTTACGACCAGAAATTGTTTATAATTGGCAATTACACAATCCTTATGCTATATTTTTTTTACACAAAGGAAACATACAACAATAATTAAAAAATAAAGCCACGACTAACATAGTCGTGGCTTTAGAGAGGCAAACAAATTAACTAACACTTAATTATAAGTTCGGTAATAATACTGTATCAATCACGTGAATGACACCATTGGTTGCTTGTACATCAGGAATTCCCATATTTGCTGGTTCTGCATTTCCCACACCTTTCACAGTTAATGTTCCATTAGTGTATGCGCCCAAAGTCAATGGATCGCCACCTAAAGGTGTAACCTCACCCCCATCCAATTCGCTTGTGAACTTTCCATCATTTGCAATGACATGGTTCAATAAAACGGTTGCAACAACATCTGCTGGTAATTGACGTATGTCTGAAGGAACATTGAAAGTTAATCCCAATGCTGTTCCTAAATTTTTAAATGCTTGGTCAGTAGGAGCAAAAACTGTAAATGAGGGGCTTCCTTCAGAGGCAGTCAATGCTTCAGCAAGACCGGCGTACACGACAGCTTCAACTAAAAAAGTTAATTCTGGCCCTGCAAAAACCTGTGCGGTTTGTAAGGCAATCGCAGACTGAACGATGTCTCCACCTGTTGCAATCATTACTTTATCAATCACATGTACGGTTCCATTACTTGCGCTAATGTCAGTCGCTATAATTTTAGAACCGTTAATAAACAAATCGTTTCCTCTTGAGATAAAACGTCTGTTTGGACCTAATGCTGAAGGTGATGACACACCATCGGAAATCGCACCACTTAAAAGGTTGCCATTGGACACGTGATACAATAATGTGTTGGTCAAAAATGTTTGTTGAAGTGCAGCAAGATTTTCTGAATTCAATCCCAATCGTGCGAAGGCTGCATTGTTCGGCGCAAAGACAGTATAAGCACCAGAGGGATCATTTGGATTGGCGTTACTCAAAACTACAGCTACTTGACCAAATATGGCTGCTGCTTCCAACGTACTAAAATCAGGATTTGACACAGCGATATAAGAAATAGATCCTTGCTCTTCTTCAAAATTTGATTCTGTTTCACAAGATGTGAATAATGTAGATGCCACAAGTACTGAAAGCATCAATTTATAAAAGTTATAATTTTTCATTGTTTTGTTTTTTAAAGTTATAATTAAAATGAGTACACAACACCGCCATAAAAGCCGGTTGATTTACCTAGGTTTCTACCGGCGACATAAGAATTCGCACCAGCCGTAAGACCAATACCATCCACTAACGGCGCATAAGCGTTCAGACCAATTCTCGTATAGTTGACACGTGTTGCAGGGAAAAATCCTGTAAAACCATTGCCCAAAATATCCACGCCATCTTTATCAGATAATTGATTGGCTACGAATGCGTCTATATAAAATTTTGAAGCGGCATAACCCAATTTAAATTCAGTAATGAAAGCATTTGGCACGCTATTTCCTCTTAAACTATAGCCAGCCTGACCAGATGCAAACACGCCTGATTTCATTTTAAACATGGCAATACCCAAACCAGTAAAACTAGTCGCTTCATTACCAATAGCAATAATAGATTGTAATCCTTCATCAGCGGTATAATCTCCTAAAGGTGTTTCAATCCCTGCTGATCCAATTAAATCAAGTGTACTTTCACCCAGTGCAAAAGTGTGAAAATTGTACTTCGCATAGACTTTCAGATTCTGAAGCCCTTTACGTTCATTCTCAAATCCATTATTGGCTAAAGTTGCTTCTGTTGCATTACCTTCTGCTTTGATGTAAGGAACACTCAAAACTAAATTGAATTTGTCCGAAATCCCTATTTCACCGTATAGATTGATGCTTGTAATGGTCACATCGTTAAATACTGGAACGCCATCAACTTCTTGTGGTACCAAGAACACCTTATCATAAGACTCACTTGAGTAAGAAACGACCGCTGATCCCTCTCCCGATTTTTTCATAAACCCACTAACTGGGCTTTGCGCATTTGATAAGCAAGGAATAAACAGGAGAACCCCTACTAATGCTGCTACTAATTTGTAATTAATGTTCATAATATTTTTTTTAAAAATTTGATTGTTTCGAACATTTACGGAATATTAACAAGTGTGGTTTTGTTTTAGTTTAAAAAACTCTAATATAAATTATGTCGTATTTATAGTAAGGTGACTCCAAAAATGGTGACCAAAAAAGAACCAATCATTTTTGAAACGAATGAAACCATATTTTAAAATGGTTCAATTCGTTCTTATTATAGTAATAAATTGTTTGGTTCTGTAAATCCGTATGCCATCAAACTCGATGATTAATAAAAAAAAATGGGCACAGTAGGACTAAATAGGGTCATCAAATCAGTACTTATCTAACTTCAAAATGACATATTCTATCGCAACACTCTTACTACTTATAAATTTCAGTCTGTATGCACAGATTGAACACTATAAAACGTATCATGAAAACGGAGCACTTAAAATGGAACATTGGACAGATGTTAAGAAAGATATCGCCTACGCGGAATTCTTTTTTTCTAATGGGACGTTAGAAAAAAAAGGAGAATTTCTTCACAACAAAGCACAGAAATACTGGGTGTATTATTACGATAATGGACAATTGAAATCGCAAGGAAATTATGAATTAGGTGAAAAGGAAGGGTTTTGGTATACCTATT
The DNA here is from genome assembly GCA_038259855.1 of Flavobacteriales bacterium. Classification (GTDB taxonomy): domain Bacteria; phylum Bacteroidota; class Bacteroidia; order Flavobacteriales; family Flavobacteriaceae; genus JBPOFM01. The sequence goes on along the minus strand of JBBSOJ010000183.1, from coordinate 3,853 downwards.
ATATGAATGGACAACCGAAAGAAACAGGACATTATAAAAACGATTTGCGAACTGACTACTGGCATTCATTTTACGACAATGGGATTGTCAAAAGTGAAGGCAATTACACCGACGGACATCAGACTGGCATCTGGAAATTTCAATTTAAAAATGGAAGAATTAAAAATTCCGGACTTTATGTCAATGGAAAAATGAATGCATTCTGGACATCATATCACGGAAACGGACAATTAGCGAATGAAGGCAATTATATAAAAGGCTCAAGAAAAGGCTATTGGAAGTTTTATTACGAAAATGGCAACTTATGGAAAAAAGGCAATTTTAAAAATGGTAAATCCGCAGATTATTGGCAATTTTACAACAACAATGGAACTTTAGAAAGTGAAGGCCATTTTGTCAATGGAGAACGAAATGACTGGTGGCAATACTATAATTTCGGTAACATAAGCTACAAATGCCAGTTTAAAAATAACTTGAAAAGCGGATATTGCCTTCGCTATAAAAATGAAGACATCGTTAAAGCCGAAAAATATATAGCTGATAAAAAAATGAAGGAATGGACCGATTATCGGTCATTCAGAAAAGAAAATAGCTTATCTGATCTCAAATGACCCACATTAAAGTAATCATTCCTGCTTATAATGAAGCAGATTCCATCGCTCTCGTCATAAAGGAAATCCCATCTATTGTCACTGAAATCATTGTTGTGGACAATAATTCTTCCGATAACACTGCCGATGTTGCAAGGCATGCAGGAGCTACAGTCATCTCACAAACGTCAATGGGATACGGCAACGCTTGCCTCAAGGGTATGGAATATATTGCAAATCAGGCCATAAAACCAGATATTATTGTATTTTTAGATGGTGATTTCAGCGACTATCCTGCAGAATTAACAAAATTGGTGAAGCCAATCATTGAGAATGATATTGATTTTGTCATTGGAGCAAGAGTCAAAAAATTACGTGAAGAAGGCGCTATGATGCCGCAACAATTGTTCGGCAATTGGCTGGCGACGAGTTTAATGCGACTATTTTTTGGTGCAAGATTTACCGATTTAGGACCTTTTCGTGCCATCAAGTATCAAAAATTGCTCAATTTGAAGATGCAAGACACCACTTATGGGTGGACTGTAGAGATGCAATTGAAGGCACAACGTCAACGTTTACAGTACATTGAAGTGCCAGTGCATTACAAAAAAAGAATTGGCATCTCAAAAGTATCAGGAACCATAAAAGGTACTATATTTGCGGGCGCAAAAATCTTAAGTTGGATTTTTAAATATAGCATAAAAAAATGATAATAGAATCGCTTATTATTCTTATTTACACTGTAGCTATCGTACTGATTTTCATGTATGCTCTGGCTCAATTGAACCTATTGTTCAATTATTTGACCTCGAAGGGTTCTGAAGATACTTCAGAGACTTTTGACTTCACAAATGATGAAGAAATTCCGTTTGTGACCATTCAATTGCCCGTTTATAACGAAATGTATGTTATGGATCGGCTCTTGGAAAATATCGCATTGATTGATTACCCACAAGACAAGCTTGAAATCCAAGTATTGGACGATTCCACCGATGAGACCGTTCAAACGACTTTTGAGCATGTTGAAAAATTAAGAAAAACCGGACTCGATATCACTCACATCTGCCGTACAGATCGTAGTGGTTTCAAAGCAGGAGCATTAAAAGAAGGTTTAAAAATCGCTAAAGGTGAATATATTGCCATTTTTGATGCTGATTTCCTACCAGAACCAAATTGGTTAAAGAAAACAATCCCTTATTTTAAGGATGAACACATCGGTGTGGTGCAAACCCGTTGGGGACACATCAACCGCAACTATTCTACGTTGACTAAAATCCAGGCATTTGCTTTGGATGCACATTTTACGTTGGAGCAAGTAGGCAGAAACAGTAAAGGTCACTTTATTAACTTCAACGGTACTGCTGGTGTATGGCGTAAAACCTGTATTCTTGATGCCGGAAACTGGGAAGGTGATACCTTAACTGAAGATTTAGATTTGAGTTACAGAGCCCAATTAAAAAATTGGAAATTCAAGTATCTTGAAAACGTTGAGACTCCTGCTGAATTACCAGTCGTCATCAGTGCTGCGCGTTCACAACAATTCCGTTGGAACAAAGGTGGCGCTGAAAATTTCCGCAAAATGATGTGGCGCGTGCTAAAGTCCAAAGAGATTTCTGCTAAAACGAAATTCCACGGCATATTGCATTTATTAAACAGTACCATGTTCTTAAATGTATTTTTAGTGGCAGTGTTGAGTATTCCAATGCTATACATCAAAAATGAATACGCTCACTTACGTTATTACTTCTATTTTATGAGTTTCTTCGTTATGAGTACCATGATATTTTTCGTATGTTATTGGATGATGTATAAGAGCATTTATGGTAGTGGATTCAAGAATTTCTTTAGCTACGTAAGAACGTTTTTTACATTTTTCTCAATTGCGATGGGCTTTTCCCTACACAATTCAATTGCCGTTTTAGAAGGTCATATTGGTAAACGAAGTGAATTTGTGAGAACACCAAAATTCAATATCAGTACGTTAAAGGATAGTTGGAAAGGCAACAAATATTTGGCTAAAAACGTATCTCTAAACGTGATTGTAGAAGGTGCATTGATGCTTTATTTCGCTTTCGGATTGTACAGTGCCTTCGTCGTTGGGGACCAAGGTGGCGATTTTGGATTGTTTCCTTTCCACTTAATGCTTTGCATTGGTTTTGGATATGTGTTCTTCAAATCATTAACGTCCAAAGCATAATAAGAATAATTGGGGCGTTACCCTTTGGGTCGTGCTTTCCGCTATATCTTTTACAGAAAAAGCTGCCTATTCGGGCAGCTTTTTCTGTAAAAGGATGCCGCTGCAATCACTAACGCAGATTCATCGTCAAAACATATTTAAGATAAAATTGGAAACTTCCAAACCTTAAATGTTTAAAAAACCTTGCAGTTTTATGCAGAGACTAAAGATTAATTTTCGGCAAAGCATTAAAAATATCCAACTCACATTCGTCAGACCTCACAGGTTTCAAAAACCTTTGAGGTCATTTACTGTTGCAAAACTTTCTGCTACATCACTCCCACAAACCTTTCAGGTTTTAAAAACCTAAAAGGCCTCTCCACGCATCAAATATTTTGAACAATTTGTCAATTACACCTTCTAAAAACGACTTACCTTGCAACACCAACCAAACTCGTTATTTTCCTCTAGGAAAACCCTTTTTCAATTTAAAAATGTTCAATTCCACATTCTTAAAACTCCATAAAATTCCGATTTTATTTACGCTGTTGAGTGTGGCTTTCTACGAATCATTCGCATACGATTTAGTGCGGACTGATTTTACCAAATTACTACTTCTCTATTCTGCACTCTTCTTTTTATTCTATAAATTATTACACAACAGCACATGGCGTTTCAGTTATTTGGTGATTATAGCGGTGCTATTTCGATTGGTATTTCTCTTTGCGATGCCGAACCTATCACAAGACTTTTACCGATTTATATGGGATGGCCGGATGATTCTGGAAGGAATAAATCCGTATTTATTTACTCCCGAATCGTTCATCACTGCCGGTAAATACCCCGTAGATCAGGCGCAGGAACTCTACAAAGGGATGGGAGTGCTCAACGGCAGCCACTATACCAATTATCCACCTGTAAAGCAGTTTGTGTTTGCACTTGCCGCACTCTTCGCAGGAAAAAGCATTATTGGGTCTGCCATTGTTTTTAGAATCGTCATCATCGCTGCAGATATCGGAACGCTTTATTTTGGGAAAAAACTATTGGAAAAACTTAAAATCCCAGTCCATAATATATTTTGGTACCT
>JBBSOJ010000182.1:0-6768 GCA_038259855.1 Flavobacteriales bacterium | reverse complement strand
TCTTTGGTGGTAATGGCACTTAAATCAGTTGTATCAGATGTTGTTTTGGACACCTCATTATTTTCAGGATTATTTGTTCTACTGGCGCTATTGCAAGAACAAATGAAGACAAAAAGTATAAGGAGTTGTAATGCTTTCATATATCACTATTTTTATTTTAAAAATACTAATATAAAACAAATAGCCAATTAATGGAATACAATGAGACTGTCGGGGACTGACTTCTTAATATAATTTTTAAAGAATTATGTGGTGAAAGATGAACCGCTTCGCGATACTATTCTCAAAACTGACGTTTTGCAAAATCACCCGCTTCTCGATACTATTTGCCAACACTAACGTGATGATAAATCACCGGCTTCTCGATACTATTTGCAACACTGACGTGTTAACAAATCACTCGAAGTGACAATTTTATTATTTGAAAAAGGAATCTACGAATTCTAATTTATTGAAGACTTGCAAATCATCAATCCCTTCACCGACGCCGATGTATTTTACAGGTATTTGAAACTGATCACTGATACCAATGACCACGCCACCTTTTGCCGTACCATCTAATTTTGTAACCGCTAGAGAGGTGACTTCAGTGGCCGCAGTGAACTGTTTGGCCTGCTCAAATGCATTCTGACCTGTAGAACCGTCCAACACCAATAACACCTCATGAGGTGCATCATCCACGACTTTTTGCATGACACGCTTTACCTTGGTCAACTCATTCATTAAATTGACTTTGTTGTGCAATCGACCAGCCGTATCAATAATCACGACATCCGCATTTTGGTTCACCGCGCTTTTTATGGTATCGAAGGCGACAGAGGCTGGGTCGCTACCCATATTCTGGCGAACCATGGGAACATCGACACGATCTGCCCACACTTGTAATTGATCGATCGCTGCAGCCCTAAAGGTATCAGCCGCACCTAGCACCACGCTCAATCCTTGTTTTTTAAATTGCGAAGCGAGTTTACCGATGGTGGTCGTTTTACCAACACCATTAACGCCCACGACCATGATGACGTATGGTTTTTTATCTTTTGGGATGGAAAATTCCGTTGCATTGCCACTATCAACTTCAGATAATAAGCCTGCAATCTCTTCTCGCAATATGCGATTCAGTTCCGATGTTCCAAGGTATTTATCTTCCGCCACGCGCGCTTCAATGCGCTTAATGATTTTAAGGGTGGTATTAACGCCGACATCGCTTGAAACGAGGATTTCCTCAAGATTATCTAGAACATCATCGTCTACTTTAGATTTACCAGCAACCGCTTTGTTCAGTTTTGTGAAAAAGGTAGTTTTGGATTTCTCAAGACCTTTGTCTAAAGTTTCCTTTTTTTCTGAAGAGAATATTTTTTTAAAAAAACTCATTGTTACCTCTATTTGTCGTTTATGTTGACTTTTGTTATTTAATAAACGAGAATTAAAAAGCAACTCTCGAGGCGCGTTAGGGATTGCAGCGGTATCCTTTTGCTTTTTGGCAAAAGATTTAGCGGAAAGCCCGACCCTTGGGTAACGCCCAAAAATTTATAACAATTTCCCTGCCTATTCTGATGTACTGAAAATTTGGCAGTAACCTGTTCAAATATAGACATAAAAAAACTGCCTTCATAATGAAAGCAGCTGTATTGAAATATATTGGATATATTTATTTTTTCTGTAAAAACGTGTCCACAAATTCTGGTGCCATCACCGACTCAACGAACATGTAAGCGCCTGTTTTTGGAGATTTAACCATTTTGATTGCTTTGGTCAAACGTTTAGATCCGGTTTGTAACGATGCTACTGATTTCTTTGCCATTTTTAACTGTGTTATTTGATATTTTCGCTAATGTGAAAATGTCTAATTATTTAATTTCTTTATGAACTGTCATACGCTTAAGTATTGGATTGAATTTTTTCAACTCCATACGGTCTGGCGTATTCTTCTTGTTTTTGTTTGTAATGTAACGAGAAGTCCCTGGCATGCCAGATTCTTTGTGCTCAGTACATTCTAATATAACTTGTATTCTATTGCCTTTTTTTGCCATTATCTTAACTTTTTAGCTTGTGGCTATTATTTAATGAATCCTTTAGTTCTTGCTTCTTTCAACGCAGCAGCAATTCCAATTTTATTGATGGTTTTTAGTGCAGATGTAGAAACTTTTAAAGTTACCCATTTATCCTCTTCAGGAATATAGAAACGTTTTTTGATGAGATTTGCATCAAATTTACGCTTCGTTTTATTCATAGCGTGGGAAACATTGTTTCCAACCATCGCTTTTTTTCCAGTAAGTTCACAAACTCTTGACATTCTTTCTAACTTTAATGATGTTATTTAAAACAGTTTGCAAATTTAGTAAAACTTTATTTTACAGACAAGCTAAAATACTCACTTTTTGAAAATTTCTTTTTGAAGCATTTCAAAGGCCTTGTTAACCGATTTTTGAATGACCCGAGTGCGATGATTGCCAAAACTAAACGCTTCTGAATATATCCTGTCTTTTGTAGCGATAGCAATACATACAGTACCCACTTCAACATCTGAATCTCCCCGGGTAGGTCCCGCATTTCCAGTAGTTGCAATGGCGTAATCCGTATTGAACATTTGTAAAACTGAAGCAGCCATCGCCTCGGCCACCTCCCTACTGACTACCGAAAACTCGTTTATAAGAGCTTCATCTATTTTTAGAACTTCTATTTTGGCTTCGGTCGCATAGCTGACAACGCTGCCCTTAAAATAGTGGGAAGCTCCCGCATTTGCTGTAAAACTTTCTGCGATCTTGCCACCAGTACAGCTTTCTGCCGTCGCGACTGTTTTATGCAATTCGGTGAGTTTTTTACCAATTATAGCTTCAATGGATTCATCCTCCTCATAGCCAACAAAAATATCCTTAATCTGTGGCAACAGGCTATCAATCTGTTTTTGCATTTCAGTTTCCACCAGCACTCTATCCATCGATTTTCCCGATAATCGCAATCGGACACGGCCCAAACTTGGCAAATAAGCTAATTTAATGAACGGTGGTAAATTTGTTTCCCAATCTTCAATGATTGCGGCGACATTACTCTCACCCATTCCGTAAGTGAGCATGGTTTTATGCAGAATGAAAGGAAATTTAAATAGGTTTCTTAACCTGGGAATAACTTCTTCATCAATCAGCGCTTTCATTTCGAAAGGTACCCCTGGAAGCGACACAAACACTTTTCCGTTTTTTTCCAACCACATTCCGGGAGCACTGCCGACCTTGTTCATTAATACGGCACAAGAGGACGGTACCAACGCTTGATCGAGATTAACTTGTGATGGTGTTTGATGGATGTAATCTTTCCAGATGCGCTCAATATTTGCAGTTACGCCAGCATCTCTTACGAACGTATCTTGAAAATATTCCGCAATGGTTTTTTTGGTTATATCATCCTTGGTTGGTCCCAGACCGCCCGTGATGATCACGATATCGACATTTTCTTCAGCCTCTTTAAACGCTTTTAGAATATGTTCTTTATCGTCTTGTACCGATGTAATTTGATAAATAGAAACTCCTATTTTATTGAGTTGCTTGGCGATGAAAGCCGAATTTGTATCAATGATCTGACCTATGAGAATCTCATCACCAATGGTGATTATTTCAGCGTACATTATAAATTGAAGTCTTTTTTAATTTCGTCAGTGGCATTTTCTACAGCTTCTAACACTAATTGTAATTGATTGGAAACATCGCTGTTATCCTTATTTTCATGTTTGCCCCAATCCTGAACTTCTATGAGATCGGTCAGTACACCCAACTCAAACATGTCTATCGTTGGTTTCATTTTGTGGGCCGCTTGATATGTGGTATAATAATCCTTTTCATGTACCGCTTTTTTAAGTCTAGCGGCGTCTTCAGGCACTTCTTCCAAAAAAGCAGAAGCCAATGCGACAATGAAATCCTCATCGCCATCAGCGAGCTCACGGACGCGATAAAGTTTATAATACTTTTCCATTTACTTGATAGTTAATTTAAACACTTCATCATTTTCGATGTATCCGACGAGTTCGTCATTCGGTTCGACCCTTGCAACACCAGACGGTGTCCCGGTAAAGATAATATCTCCAATCTTTAAAGTGAAATATTTTGAGACATATTCTATAATTTCATCAATATTCCATAACATCAATGCTGTATTGCCTTGTTGCACTGTAGCTGAATTCTTAACAAGAGAGAAATTAAGATTATTCAGATCGCTGAATTTTGATTTTGGCAGCCATTTTCCTATAACAGCCGCGCCATCGAAGGCCTTTGCCTTTTCCCAAGGCAATCCTTTCGATTTCAATTCATTTTGAAGATCTCTCGCAGTAAAATCGATACCAAGACCGATTTCGTCGTAATACTTATGAGCAAATTTCTTGTCGATATGCTTTCCGACTTTAATGATCTTTACTAAAATTTCAACTTCATGGTGTACATCATTTGAAAAATCAGGAATAAAAAACGGCTGTTTTTTGAGTAAAATAGCCGTGTCTGGTTTTAGAAACACCACTGGATCCGTTGGTCGCTCGTTTTTCAATTCTTCAATATGCTCGGTATAGTTCCGACCTATGCAAATGAGTTTCATACTTTAACCTAGCTTATTATTAAAAGACTTTAGTTTAATCGCAGTCAACACTTTTTTTGTATACAACGGAAAATCAGCGTTGAGTAACCAGCCAAAGTAACCAGGTTCGTCCGTTAATACGTCCTCGACGCGCTTTCCTTTATGCTTCCCGAAAGAAAAACATTCTTCTCCTTTTTTGTTATAACTGATGAACCCTGCAAAATCAGCAAACTTTTTTCTGGAACTGAATTCCGATAAAAATTTAGTATCATTCTGTAAATCGCTGTACCGATCCAATTGAGATTTTAATACCTCATACGTAGCGACCGTATCAGCTTCTGCACTATGTGCATCTTCCAAACTTTTATCACAATAAAACTTATAAGCTGCCACTAGGGTGCGCTGTTCTTTTTTATGAAAAATGGTCTGCACATCAATGGAAACCCTGTTCTTCATATCAAAATCGATGTCAGCCCTCAACAGTTCTTCCGCCAATACAGGAATATCGAACCTATCGGAATTATAGCCACCCAGATCTGAATCCTTTATCATGTTATACACCTCTTTTGCTATTTCCTTAAAAGTGGGTTTGTCAGCAACATCAGCATCTGAAAAACCATGAATTGCAGTCACCTCCGCAGGAATTGGTATCGTAGGATTAACGACCCAAGTGGTACGTTCTTCTTTTCCTTTTGGATGCACTTTGAGAATAGATATCTCTACGATTCTATCATTTGTAATGTTGACGCCAGTTGTTTCCAAATCAAAGAAGCAGATGGGTTTTGTCAGATTAAGATTCATTTTTTTAAGGTATTGAAATGATGATGGTTTATTACTTTAATTTGACTCAATATAAACAGAAAAACCCAAACATTGTAAGTGTCGGGTTTTTACTGCTAATTTAAATATATATAATTTAGATCTCTCGGTTAGGATCCCAAGCTTCTAATAAATCTTTTACAGCTTTGATAAATTGTCCTCCAAGCGCACCATTTACCACGCGATGGTCATAGGAATGCGACAAGAACATTTTATAGCGGATACCAACATAATCACCCGTTGGAGACTCAATAACCGCTGGAACCTTTCTTATGGCTCCAAGCGCTAGAATTGCCACTTGCGGTTGATTGATAATTGGGGTTCCCATGATGCTTCCAAAAGTTCCAACATTTGTAACCGTATACGTACCACCCTGAATGTCATCTGGCTTCAACTGATTCAATCGTGCGCGATTTGCCAAATCATTCACTCGTTTGGTCATCCCAACCAAATTAAGTTGATCAGCATCCTTAATAACAGGAACAATCAGATTACCATCGCCTAGAGCTGCCGCCATCCCCAAGTTGATATGCTTCTTTTTAATGATTTTATCGCCCTGAACGGCAATATTAATCATCGGGTATTTTTTGATAGCCTTTGCAACGGCCTCCATAAATATAGGTGTAAAAGTCAGGTTTTCTCCTTCTCTTTTAAGAAATTCATCCTTTACCTTCTTTCTCCAATTCCAGATTTCGGTCACATCTACTTCAATAAAACTTTGAACATGAGCAGAGGTCTTTACAGATTCCACCATATGATGCGCCACCAATTTGCCCATTCGGCTCATTTCAATGATTTCATCATCTCCACTTGCGATAACCGGTGATGGTTTTGCTTTTTCTGTAGCGCTAGATTGCCCAGATGCTACCTTTGTAGGTTCTTTAGATACTTGAGCTGTCTGGTCAGTCGTTTGAACGTATGTTTTTTGAGCAGGTATGTGAATTTGAGCATCTTTAGCATCTGCTGTAGATACCGATGACGTTGCACCTCTATTTTCTATATGTTGTAAAATATCATCTTTTGTCACTCTGCCGTCTTTACCGGAACCTTGAATGTCATCTAATTCTGATTGAGAAACCCCTTCTTGTTTGGCTATATTTCTAACTAAAGGTGAATAAAATCGATTCTCCGATGACGTTACTGCCGCTGTCGTAGTTTTTGCGGTCTCAACCGTTTGAGCCACTTGAGCCACAGAAGCCGTGTCACTGTCAGTAGAACTACTTTCCTCTGCCACCTTTTCAACGGGCTCTGATACTGACGTAGTAGAACTTCCACTATCGCCGTCATTCGTTTCTATAATTGCAATGGTTTGACCAACTTGTACAACATCATCTACATTGAACAACATTTCCACTAAAACGCCATCGACTTCACTCGGAACTTCGCTATCCACCT
>JBBSOJ010000181.1:0-6858 GCA_038259855.1 Flavobacteriales bacterium | reverse complement strand
CTAGTTTTTTGAGTGGTAAATATGAATCAAAACATGGTATTAATGATTTTTTCACAAGTTTTACTTCTGAAGCTTTTGATAGCACTTATCCCGCGCTCTTAAGAAACAATGGCTATAGAACAGGGTTTATTGGAAAATTTGGAGTGGGAAATCCTAAAGATCAACCTAAAAACGCTTTTGACTTTTGGGAAGGCACGCCGTTGCATCAACCCAATTATGAAAACACAGATGAAAACGGCAACTATCTTCATTATACAAATCTTATAAGTGGAAATATTCAAGAGTTCTTAAATGGAACAGATGAAAAGCCATTTTGTCTTTCAGTCAGTTTCAAGTCGCCACATAGTCAAGATGGCGATCCGCGACAATTTATTCCAAATCCCAAGTATGCTGAATTATACAAAAATGACAGCATCCCTCAACCCGAAACGGCTGATCCCAAATATTGGGAGGCACTTCCTGATTTTTTTCATTCCGATGAAAATATAGCAAGGGAACGCTGGAAATCACGTTTTGCAACACCAGAAAAATATCAGGAAAGCGTTAGAAATTATTACCGATTGATCACAGGTGTGGACGATGCCGTTGCGCAGTTGATGAAAGAGCTCAAAGCGAAAGGATTGGACAAAAACACAATCATCATTTTTATGGGTGACAATGGCTTTTATTTAGGAGAACATGGATTGGCAGGCAAATGGTTTGGACATGAGGAATCCGTCCGAGTGCCGCTTATAATTTATGATCCACGGCAAAAGCAACCTGAACATAGAGTTAGTAGAATCGGACTTAATATTGACATTGCACCTACAATCTTAGGGTTTGCAGGGATTAGAAAACCAAATGGAATGCAAGGCGTGGATCTTTCGTTAGCTGACAACAAACGACAGGATTTTTTCTATGAACATACGTTCTTGGGCAGTCCGAAATTACCAAAAGTGGAAGGCGTTGTAAGCCCTACCACAAAATACATGAACTATATTGAGCACAATTATGAAGAGTTATTCGATCTTACCAAAGACCCTCATGAAACCACCAATTTAGTAAGTGATCCTAATTACGCAAAGCTTTTACAAACGCAAAGATCACGTTATCAAGTTCTAAAACAGGAAGCGAAAAATTAACAAAAAACCAGAGACCATCATCATGAAGAACATAAAACTTTTTATTACAATAATATCCACACTGATGCTTTCATTCCTGCTTTATGAATGCTCGACTACAAGTCCTGAACTCACAAAAGCATCTCATTATGACACTATCAAATCAGGTTTTATTACTCCCACTGATGACAACACCTTGTGGTGCTATTGGTATTGGATTGGAGATGATATCTCAAAAGAAGGCATCACAAAAGATTTGGAAGCAATGAAAGCTGCCGGAATTGGTGGAGCTCTTATTGGCAATATCAATCCTGATGAAATAGATGGCAAAGTGCCCATATTGAGTGAAGAATGGTGGGACCACATGGTACATGCAGTAAATGAAGGCAAACGTATTGGTGTTGACATCGGTGCCTTTAATTCTCCAGGATGGAGTCAATCTGGTGGTCCTTGGGTAAAGCCAGAAATGGCGATGCGCTACATGACCTACTCTGAAATTAATGCAAAAGGTGGCAAGAATGTAAATTTAAAATTAACAAAACCTAATGAAGAGTTTCAAGATGTTTATGTGTTGGCATTTCCTGCTCTTGCTTCTGAAAAAAACGTATTGTCTTCAAAAAATGCTACAATTAAAGTGACTCCAAACGTCCCAAATGAAACTAATTTAATTGATCAAGACACCACGTCTATGGCGTCATTTTCTAAAGCCGTTGAAAATCATCAAATTGAAATAAAATCAGAGGCAGCGCTGACAGCGAGAAGTTTAAAAATTATTCCCGGTAAAGAAACTATGGAATTTGAATGTGAGGTCATGGCTCTAGTTGATGGCAAATTCAAAAGTATCAAAACATTTAAAATCAACAGAAGTAAATTAGACCCCACTGTTGGTCCTAATAAATATGCACCTATTCTGGTTGCACTTCCAGAAACTACGAGCACTACATTTAGATTGGAGTTTAAAATTCCGTCACGAATTGTTAAAGCGATGTCAGCGCCTAATGCTAAGATGGCCTCTTTTGATATTCAAGAAATTGAAATCTCACAGGCCGCAGGACTTGAGGATTATGCAGAGAAAAACTTAGGAAAAATGCACCCTACCCCTTTTCCTGCATGGGATAGCTATTTATGGAATTCCCAGTCAGAAGTCAACGATGCTGCCCTTATGGTAACGCCGTTAAATGTTATAGATATCAGCGACAAGATGGATGCCTCTGGCCAACTCAATTGGGATGCACCTGAAGGTAATTGGACTGTTCAACGTTATGGTATGACACCAACGGGTACCAAAAATGCACCAGCAGCACCTCAAGGAAAGGGATATGAAATAGATAAAGCCAGTAAGGAGTTGATCCAGTTTCATTATGAACAATATATTGGGGAATTTTTAAAGCGGATTCCGGAAGAAAGTAAGAGTGCATTCAAATATGTAATTGCTGATAGTTATGAAATGGGCTCTCAAAACTGGACTGACAGTTATGAAGAAAAATTTGAGAAACAATTTGGCTATAGTCCTAAAAAATACCTCCCTGTTTTTTCAGGCAGAATTGTGGGTAGTGTGGAAGAATCAAATCGGTTTTTGTGGGATTTACGTAGGTCAGTTGCTGATGCAGTCGCTTATGAATATGTCGGAGGGCTTAGAGAAGCAAGCAATGAAGATGACTTACAACTCTGGTTGGAAAATTATGGTCACTGGGGGTTTCCATCAGAATTTTTAATGTACGGCGGACAGTCTGATTTGGTCAGCGGTGAATTCTGGAACGAAGGCACTTTAGGAGATATTGAGTGTAAATCTGCCTCTTCCGCTGCTCATATATATGGAAAACCGGTAGTTTCTGCGGAAGCATTTACAGCTGCAAATAGAAGTTATGTACGCCATCCAGCGATGTTAAAAAAACGCGGTGATTGGTCTCTCACTGAAGGTATCAATCACTTTGTGTTGCACCTTTACATCCATCAGCCAGATGATAATCGTGTACCTGGCGTAAATGCTTGGTTCAGCACAGAATTTAACCGTCACAATACATGGTTTAAAAAATCAAAGGCGTATTTCGATTATTTAAGAAGGAGTCAACATCTTTTACAACAAGGAAAATATGTAGCTGACGTCTGTTATTTTATTGGAGAAAATACCCCAATCATGACCGGCGTTCGGAATCCTGAATTACCAAAAGGCTATTCTTATGATTATATCAATGCTGAAGTAATTATGGACAGGTTATCTGTAAAAGACGGCAAATTTGTGTTACCAGACGGCATGTCCTATAATCTTATGGTTCTTCCTCCTTTCGAAACCATGCGTCCAGAACTCCTCGCTAAAATTGAAGCTTTGGTCAAGCAAGGCGGTAAAATCTATGGTCAAGCACCTGTAAAATCGCCAAGTCTTCAGAATTATCCTGAAAGCGATCAAAAAGTAAAGGAATTGGCCACAAAAATGTGGGGAAGTTCCGATGAAAAATTGAAAAAATATGGGGAAGGCTTTATTGTAGATGGTTTAGACCTAGAGGATGCCATGACGCAATTGGGACTTACAAAAGATGTCGATCTATACAGTGATGTTCCTGTACTTTGGACCCATCGTGAATTGGAAGATATGGAAATTTACTTTTTGACCAATCAAAGTGAAGACAACATTAGTTTTTCGCCTTCTTTCAGGGTCAAGGGAATGAAACCACAATTATGGGATGCGGTTACAGGAGAAATTCGCTCGTTAAACGAGTACACTGAAAAAGACGGTAGAATAACTGTTCCGATAAAAATGAAAGGTTTAGAAAGTTGGTTTATAGTGTTTACAAATTCAGAATTAGATACATCTGAAAAAAACTACGCCGTAAATTTCCCCGAATCAAAAGTTACAACCACCCTTGAGAATCCATGGAAGGTGGACTTTAAAAACAAAGAAATTGGACCTAGGCAAACTGTGGAATTTCCAAAACTAACGGATTGGATCACTAATGACGCCGACCGCATTAAATACTATTCGGGAACAGCAGTCTATACCTCCACTTTTAATTATAGGAAAGAACAAAATACCAAAGATGTATTTATCGATTTAGGAAACGTTGGCGTGATGGCGAGCGTGAAAATAAACGGACAAAATATCGGTACCACCTGGATAGCGCCATTTAAACTCAACGCCAATGATGCTATCAAAGAAGGCGAAAACACGATTGAAGTAGAAGTGGTCAATGTGTGGCGCAATCGTTTAACAGGCGACAAGACACTCCCTGAAGATGAACGCACTACCTGGGTTAATGTAGATGGCATAACCCCTGAAGAAGCATTAATACCTTCAGGTCTTATAGGTCCTGTAACCATTCAAGTCATCAAATAAGTATCGTACCTAAGAACAAAAAAGAATTGAACGTGATAGTACAGGATAAGCAGCATTTATAGTTCTTGTACTTTTATGACGCATTCAAGTTACCAATGTTTTAAACTTAATATAATGATCAAATTTCGCTACACCTTGCTTTTCATTTTGATAGGACACTTTAGTTTTGCGCAACTCCCTCCTGTTTTTGGTGAGGAGTACAAAGACAAAACCAGCCATTCTGATATGGTGAGAACCTATATTACGCCTCAAAAAATTATCTGGCAATCAGATAGTACAGGGCAATTCATTCAAAATCCGTCCCAGCTTACTACAATGGGAAATGGTCAAGTAGCAGTCAATGACCAGGATTTATTCAGATTTATAAGTACCGATGCCAATAAACCCGGAATTCTATTAGATTACGGAAAAGAAATTAATGGCGGTGTTAAAATCTCCATGGGCATTAGACCTAGCAAAACGCCATTAAAATTACGATTGCGTTTTGGAGAATCTGTGGGAGAGGCCATGTCAAATATAGGAGGTGAACAAAACGCCACTAATGAACATTCCTTAAGAGATTTCATTATTGAAGTGCCTTGGTTGGGTACTGTTGAAATTGGCGAAACAGGATTTCGATTTCTGAGAATTGATGTGGTTGAGGCCAATGAAAACGCACCAATAAAATCTATTGAAGCTGCTTTTGTGTACAGAGACATCCCCTATTTAGGTTCTTTTGAAAGTAGTGATGCGCGTTTGGATGAGATTTGGTTAACAGGGGCTTACACGGTGCATTTGAATATGCAAAGTTATTTATGGGACGGGATTAAAAGAGACCGTCTGGTTTGGGTTGGCGATTTACACCCTGAAGTGATGACAATCAATACCGTTTTTGGAGAAAATAGCATTGTACCAAAGAGCTTGGATTTGGCAAGAGATCAACATCCTTTACCGCAATGGATGAATGGGATTAGCTCCTACTCCATGTGGTGGATTCTGATTCATAAAAACTGGTATGATTACCACGGCGATTTAAACTATTTAAAAGAACAGGAAACCTACATGATCGCACTTTTAGAACAGTTGAGCACCTTTATCGACAAGGATAACAAAGAAATTTTGAATGGTGTCCGTTTTCTCGATTGGCCAACCAGTGAAAAACCAAAAGCAGTACACGCGGGATTGCAAGCAATGATGGTCATGACCTTTGAAGCTGGTAGCCAGATGATGGCAACCTTGGGTAACGAAAAACTTGTCAATACATATAAAAAAATAGCCAAAGACTTAAAGAAACACCAACCTGAAGGCAATACCACCAAACAAGCTGCGGCGTTGATGTCTCTTGCCAATCTCGTGGATGCTAAAAAGACAAATACTGAGGTTTTAAAAAAAGATGGCGTGCAACGCATGTCTACCTTTTACGGCTATTATATTCTTGAAGCAATGGCCAAAGCCGAAGATTTCGACGGTGCATTAAAAGTCATTAGAGATTATTGGGGTGGCATGCTCGATTTGGGCGCCACAACCTTTTGGGAGGATTTTGATGTTCTTGATGTTGCCAATAGTGGCAGAATTGATACATTGATTCCCCAAGGAAAATTCGATATTCATGGCGATTTTGGCGAATACTGTTATGTTGGCTACAGACATAGTTTATGCCATGGTTGGGCAAGTGGACCAACACCTTGGTTGACACAATATGTTCTCGGAATTAATGTCATGGATGGTGGTAATTCCATCAAAATTGAACCGCATTTAGGCGATCTCAAATTTGCTAAAGGAACGTTTCCAACAAAATTTGGCATATTGAATGTTAGCCATGAAATGGGAGCTAACGGAACTATAAAGACAACAGTTGATGCGCCTGAAGGTTTAAAAATTATCAAATAACGTGGCAATGCCTAATTTAAAATTTCATCTTAAACTTAAATGTAAACTAATTTGTTTACTGTGTTTTGCTGTCTATTTTAAAGGGTTTCCCCAAGAGGCCAAACAATTGGTATCCAATCAATATGCAGATACTTGGGCTGCTTCCGATGACTTGAATCGAGAACTTTCTTTAAATAATGAAACAGGTGATTTAAAAAAAGATAAATTTGTCGGTATCTTTTATTTTACTTGGCTGGGTGCACATGGTCACGATCGCCATGCCTCTTCGATGCCCGACGAGGGTATTTTTCCAAAAAAAATATCAGATACGTTAAGTCCTTACGACATTAGTAAAATTTTAAAGGACAACCCTGAAAACCCAAAATATGGGCCAGAATTGGCATTTCATCATTGGGCAGAACCGTATTTTGGCTATTATCTTTCTAATGATGAATGGGTTATTGCAAAACACGCGCAACTACTTTCTGATGCTGGGATTGATGTTATTGTGTTAGATGTCACCAATGCTTTGGCTTACATTCCGCAAGTTGAAACCATTTGCAAGGTATTTTCAAAGCT
>JBBSOJ010000180.1:0-6942 GCA_038259855.1 Flavobacteriales bacterium | reverse complement strand
GGGTTTGGTTTTGGAGTACTCACACAAGCAGGTCTTTTCAAATTGAACTATAGCAATGGGAGTTCAGAGAACCAAACTATAAAGTTATCGAATTCCAAAATTCATATCAGTTTGTCAGCGACATTTTAAACAGGGTTATAAACATGGTAAGGCTCAGATTCTGAAAAATATATTTCTAATGTACAGCACCACCTCAAGTTTTTCAAATCAAAAAAAAACATTTCCCATCTTTTTCTTCCAAACACTCTCTGTCTTTCTATCTGAAGCCCAA
This sequence comes from Flavobacteriales bacterium, assembly GCA_038259855.1. GTDB lineage: Bacteria > Bacteroidota > Bacteroidia > Flavobacteriales > Flavobacteriaceae > JBPOFM01. Next base: position 6,671 of record JBBSOJ010000180.1, on the reverse strand, counting down.
CAAACAGACCTCAAAAAGCAGAAATTTTAATAACTCATTAACCATCAGCATATTGAAAGTTTACACCTCTTTAAACTCTAGTTGAAATAAAAATTTATTTGTTTGAGAAACCTAATTCTTTTCAATTAATGTTGCTTTTTTAACTTTTTATTAGCACTTTTACGCCAGACTAATTCAAATTAATTTAAAATATGAAAACAAGGTTTAGTGGAATTCTAACGCTTTTGTTAGCGTTTATGGTGCAAATAAGTTTTGCACAAGAAGGTTCGGTAACTGGAAAGGTTACGGACGAAAATGACATGCCGCTCCCTGGTGCGACTGTCGTAATTAAAGGAACAGCAACAGGTGTATCAACAGATTTTGACGGTATTTACTCTATTAATGCTAGTCAAGGTCAAATTCTTGAGTTTCGTTACGTGGGGTATGGCACCAAATCTATTCCTGTTGGGACGGAGAGTGTAATCAATGTAAAGTTATCTCAAGATAATACATTAGATGAAGTTGTTATTACTGCTCTTGGAGTGAGCCGTGACAAAAAATCTCTCGGTTATGCTGTTCAGGACTTGGGCGGTGAAGAAATCAATAAATCAAAACCAAGCAATGCGTTGAGCTCCTTATCAGGTAAGGTTGCGGGTGTTTCTGTATCTACTCCTTCTGGAGGATTGGGTGGTTCTACACGAATCTTACTTAGGGGTGCAAGTTCTGTAACAGGAGAAAACAAGCCTCTTATCGTTGTTGATGGTATTCCGTTGGACAATAGTAATTACAACTCCAATGCCGCACAAACAGGTGGCGGTGGCCGTGATTACGGTGATGCTTCATTTGACATCAACCCTAGTGATGTTGAAAATGTAAGTGTTCTAAAAGGTGGAGCTGCTGCTGCACTTTATGGCTCTAGAGGGTCAAATGGGGTGATTCTTATTACCACCAAATCAGGCAAGAACGGTAAAGCAGAAGTTACCTTAAATTCAGGCATGACGTTTGATCAAGTAAATATATTGCCTAAAATCCAAAAATTATATGGTGGTGGTGCTGGAAACCCAAGTACTTTTGAGCAATCTGGTTTTGATACAGCTAACATTAATGGTGTTGATTACAATATTGTAGATTATGGTACGGATGAGTCATGGGGTCCTAAATATGATCCAAATCAACTTGTTCTGCATTGGGACAATTTAGACGAGTCATATCCTGAAGACTATCTAAAACCTCGCCCTTGGATGTATCCTAAAAATGACAAAAGTGATTTCTTTAATACTGGAGTCACATTAAATACAGGGTTAGCTTTCACGCAAGGCGATGAAAAATCTAATATAAGATTCTCTCTAAACAACTCACAACAAAAAGGTATTGTGCCAAACACAAGTTTGGATAGAACTACTGTGGCCATGAATGGTATGTCTCAAATTACAGATAGGCTAAAGGTAAACGGTAGTGTGAACTTGACAATCACTGATGGTTTTAATAGACCGGCCATTGGCTATACTGGTGAAGGTGTTATACAACAGTTATATCAATTCGGTCAAACTTCATTGGACTATGAAAGATTGAAAAAATATTTGAGACCTGATGGTAGTCAGAGATCTTGGAATATTGTGAGTGTAGATAATAAGGACCCATTGTATTCAGACAATCCATATTGGACACTTAATGAGAATATTTCAACGGATAAGAGAACGCGTTGGTATGGTACTTTTGGTACACAGTATAATTTCACTGATAATCTCTATGCTGTTGCAAATTTATATATTGATACCTATAGCTTGCGTATTGATAATAGAAGAGCTATCGGTTCAGTAGATCAATCTTTCTACCAAAATGCCGATAGAACCTTTCAAGAGTTAAACTATGAAGGTCGATTACACTTTGACGATAGCTTTTTAGAAAATAAATTGACTCTTGACGCTTTTGTAGGAGTTAATAGACGTGACAATGAAACACACAGGGTTACAGCTCAAACTCAAGGAGGTTTGGCGACTCCAGGAATATACTCGTTAAACAATTCAAGCGATCCTTTACTTGTCACTCAAAACGACGGCCGAAAAAGAATAAATAGTGTATTTGGTTCTGCTTCGTTTGGTTACGATGGTTTACTCTACGTTTCTGGAACTTTCAGAAATGACTGGTCTTCAACCTTACCTGCAGGAAATAATTCTTATTTTTACCCATCACTTAATGGTAGTTTTGTATTCAGTGAACTGATTGATGCCAGCTGGTTGAGTTTTGGAAAGATTCGTGGTGGATATGCGCGTGTAGGTAGCGATACAGATCCATATCAATTAAAAAACACTTTTACATCACGTCCTCCGTTTGGACCAAATGGTTCACTCATTCAATATGAAAATGATGAAACAAAGCAAAATCCAAATTTAACACCCGAGTTCACTACAACTAAAGAAATTGGTCTTGAAATGTCATTCTTTAATAGAAGATTAGGTTTTGATTTTACGTACTATGATCAAATAACTACAGATTTAATTACTCGCGTGCAGTTGGACCCAGCTACAGGTTATAATGCTGTTTTTACAAATGGTGGTGAGCTTTCAAACAAGGGTATTGAAGCTTTAGTTAACATTACTCCTATAACAAACGACAATTTTACTTGGGATTTTACCTTTAATTTTGCAAAAAACAAGAATGAATTATTGAAGCTTATTCCTGGTGTAAATTCGCTAACTTTGGCTACATATCCTTTTAACGGTGTTTCATTAAATGCTGTTGTTGGCGAATCTTATGGACAAATCAGAGGTACTAATTACGTATTTGATTCTGAAGGAAATAAAGTAGTCGGCGCAGATGGAAGCTATCTTGAGACTAGAAATGTAGAAAATCTTGGTTCAGTATTGCCAGATTATAATATGGGCTTTAGAAACTCATTTTCCTATAAGGGCATCAACTTAAGTTTCTTGATAGATGTTCAAGAAGGAGGAGTGTATCGATCATTAACAAATCTATGGGGTCACTATTCTGGAATATTAGAAGAGACTGCGGCAAACAACATTCGTGTTGATGGCGTGGTCAATCAAGGTGTAACTGGTGATGTAACTTATAATGACGATGGCTCATACACTGTAACTAATACTGCTACAAACACACAAGCAATTCCAGCTCAAGCTTGGGGTACAGATTACTACTTCGGGAACGACGCACAGAATGTTTTTGATGCGAGCTATATAAAACTTCGTGAAGTTACCTTAAGCTACACTTTACCTAAAAAGATTATGAATGACTTAGCAGCGGTTACCTTATCATTATATGGTAGGAACCTAGCGACTTGGGGCTTAGATAATGATAATTTTGATCCTGAATCTGCAAGTGGTGGAAGTGGAAATATACAAGGTTCAGAAGGTGGTGCATTGCCATCTACTCGCTCAATAGGATTTAACGTAGAATTAAAATTTTAAAAAATTATGAAAAGAATACTTGCAATAACTTTATCTTTCGCAGCACTCATAATGACATCGTCATGTGATGATGGCTTGGAAGAATTAAATGAGAATCCTAATAGTCCAGAATTCGTGTTGACCAATACCATTTTCAACTATGGGACTAAGCGCTATACTGACGTTACCCGTGATGATTTTAATATGGGAAGATTGGATTTAAACTGGATGGAATATTGGGGCCAAACAGCCTATGCTGATGAGGATCGCTATCTTTATCGTGAAACCTCATCCACAAGTTTGTATCAAAACTCTTATTTCATCGCTACAGAATTTAAAACTATTATCGATTTAAATGTTGATCCTGAAACTGCTGCTTTAGTTGCGGCAGTAGGAAATAATGATAATCAAATTGCTGCTTCTCGAATTATGCTCGCATTGGTTTTCAGTGATCTTACCAACTTTTTTGGCGATGTTCCGTACTATTCATATGGCTCAGATGATCCTGATTTTGAAGCATTAAAGGTCGACGATATAAAATCGCCTGTATTTGCATCACAACAGAAAATTTATGTGGACATCTTAAAAGAACTAAGAGAGTCTGCAGACATGATCAATGTTGATGAACCAGTTTTTATAAGTGGGGACAACATCTTCAATGGTGATGCGACAAAATGGAAAAAATTTGCGAATAGCTTGATTCTAAGAATTGCAAATAGATTGAAAGCCGTTGATGCTGGTGTTGCTAATAGTGCAATTGCAGCTGCAATATCATCTGGTGTAATGACTTCAAATGATGACAATGCGATACAACTATACGAAACATCAGATGCTAATTCTTCACCTTTCTGGGATGCATTTATAGCTAGAACGGATTTTGCTGTTGCAGCTCCGTTTGTTGATCTATTAAAAGGTGAAACAGGTAATTATGGTGCTGATCCACGCCTTTTTGAGATGGTAGCACCAAAGGCCGCTAGCATCAATAGCATAAAAGCTGGTGATTATGCTATGAGTACTAATTTAGCCGATTATCAAGGGATACCTTTTGCTTTCCCTGTCACTAACTTATTGCCACGTACCACTTATTCATATATGAGCAGTAAGGTATTACGTCCAGATTTTGGAAATGTATTAATGGAGTATGCAGAAGTACAATTCTTACTTTCGGAAATAAACAACTTTGATCAAATTTTCTATGAAAATGGTGTTCGTGCCTCTATGCTAAGATGGGGTGTTTCATCTGGAGATGCTGATGCTTTTGTTGCTAATTTACCAGCAGCGAATTTGGAAAATGTGATCACACAAAAGTATGTTGCTCTTTATATGCAAGCACATGAAGCTTGGGCTGAATACAGAAGAACAGGATTCCCTAATACGGACATCCTTCTTTTACCAGGTGAAACTTATACATTACCCGCAGATCAAGCAGCAGCATCTGAAATTACCAGCTATGAGTTTAAAGCGGCAACTGGCTCAACAGATTTGCCTTTTAGAATTCGTTATCCACAAACATTGCAAACGCTAAACGGGGATAATCTTTCTGATGCAGTTGGTAGTTTACCTAATGGGGACACCATTTTGAGTAAACTATTTTGGGACGTGAACTAAATAACATACCACAACACATTTTAAAAAACCTCTTAAGCTTAAAAACCTTAGGAGGTTTTTTTATATAGCGTTTTTTTTAAACCTTCCAAAATAAGAGTGTTTATTTTATACCTTTGCGTCATGGAACACGAAACAACAATTTTTGGCATCAGAGCGGTTATTGAAGCGATCAAATCTGGAGAAAACATTGATAAAATATTTTTACAGAAAGGGTTACGAGGCGAGCTGTTTACTGAGCTCGAGCAACTCTTACATAAAGAACGTTTAAATTCTTCTTATGTTCCGGTTGAAAAACTTAACCGACTTACCACTAAAAATCATCAAGGTGTGGTGGCACAAATTGCTCCCATCAGTTTCTACCCTTTAGAAGAATTGGTAACTAATGTCATGGAATCTGGCAAAACACCACTGTTCTTGCTTTTAGATCAGTTGAGTGACGTGCGTAATTTTGGTGCCATTATCAGAACTGCAGAATGTACCGGTGTTTCCGGTATCATCATTCAGAAAAAAGGTGGTGCCCCTGTAAATGGCGATACCATCAAGACGAGTGCTGGCGCCATTTTTAAAATTCCGATCTGTAAAGTGGACCATATTAAAGATGCCGTTTTTTATATGCAGGCTTCAGGTATTAAAGTAATTGCCGCCACTGAAAAAACAGACCAAAATCTCTACGACGTCTCTTTTACCGAGCCTTGCGCGATTATTATGGGCTCTGAAGGGAAAGGCATCAATCCGTCCATTTTGAAAGTGGTAGATGACAAGGCCAAATTACCAATTTTAGGTGAGATTGAATCGTTGAATGTTTCTGTAGCTTGTGGTGCGTTTTTGTATGAAGCGGTTAGACAGAGGATGTCGGTTTGAGATGTTAGATGCTAGATGCTAGATGCTAGATGTTAGATGTTAGATGTTAGATGTTAGATGTTAGATGTTAGATGTTAGATGTTAGATGATAGAAAAGTAAAAAAAAAGTATATACTTCAGTAATGATAATTGATTTTTATTCTTCAGATTGTATTTTTAAAAAACTGCCTACTGAAGACTGCCTACTGCCTACTGAAGACTGCCTACTGCCTACTAATTCTTCGCTTTCCACTTCCGCATACGATTCAACTCCTCTTGTGCCATCAATTCATCTTGCGGAATCACTTTTAAGAATGATGGATGTTGCTCAATGGCGTATTCGATTTTTTCGACGATTTGGTCGATGGTTTCGTTTTCGTAATCAATTTCCAATGGTGCTTTGATTTCCATGGATTGAAGAATGTTTTTCTTTTTGACACGTAATCCTTTTTTGTCGAAAGAGCGTCTAAATCCATCAATAACTATTGGCACCACGATAGGCTTGTAGCGTTTGATAATATGTGCTGTACCTTTTCTGATGGGTTTAAAAGGTGTTGTGGTTCCTTGGGGAAAGGTAATTACCCAGCCATCATTCAAAGCAGTGGAAATCGCTGTAATGTCGCTCATTTTGACTTGCCTGTTGACATTCTGTCCTTCTGCTCGCCATGTACGTTCAATACTGATAGAACCTACATAAGCCAATATTTTTGGCAGCAGACCAGAATTCATAGTTTCCTTTGCGGCGACATAATAAAGGTTCAGTTTCGGATTCCATAAATAACCAATATTCCTAATATGGTCATCACGCTGGCTCAAACTTGCGTTGAACACATGAAACAT
>JBBSOJ010000179.1:0-6969 GCA_038259855.1 Flavobacteriales bacterium | reverse complement strand
TTCAAGAGGTAATGTAAAGTAAAAAGAGGAGCCCTCGCCCTCTATGCTTTCTACCCATATTTCACCACCATTTTTTTCTAAAAAACCCTTTACCAACAGCAATCCTATGCCTGCTCCTTTATTCTCTTTCCTTTTTGTTGCCAGCGCATTCATTTGCGGGGTAAAGAGTTTTTGCTGGATGTCTTGGGACATTCCAATTCCGGTGTCCTTAATTTCCACAATCATTTTACCATCTGTTTTCTTGGCAGTAACGTTGATCATGCCTCCTTTATGAGAATGTTTTATGGCATTTGATACGATGTTTTGGAGTACAGAGAGTACCATTTTTCCATCTGCGAAAACATTCGTATTTTCTTCAATTTCCTGATGGAGGTTAATTGTATTGATTGAAGCGGTCTCCTTTAAAGTATCAAAAACTTTGTTGACATATCCAGAAAGCTCAATTGTTGTAGGGGTAAACGTATCTGATGCGTACTTGATTCTTGCCCACTCCAACAAATAATCTAACATATTTAACTCATCAGTTGATTCTTTATGTAAAAGTTCAAGCATTTCTTTCGCCTCATCAAGAGGTATAGTCTTAATATTTGATTTAAGGTAATCTGCCATTTGAATAATAGCTGCTAAGGGACTTCTTAAATCGTGAGAAAGTATGGCAAGGATACTCTCTTTATGAGTGTTCAGTTCCTCAAGCTCTCTGATATACTTCTTTATGTCTTCCTCTGACTTCCTCCTAGCCGTTAAATCCCGCAGAATTTTTACATAACCCATCAGTTTACCATCTACTCCTATAAGTGGAAAAACCAGACCGTAAGCATAAAATACGCTTCCATCCTTGCAAATGTGCCATCTGTTATCGACAGCTCTTCCCTCTTTCAAGGCAGTATCAATTTCTTGTTTTGGAACGCCTTTTTCTTTATCTTCTTCCGTGAAAATTAGATCAAAAGACTCCCCAATAACCTCTTCCGTTTCATAACCAAATATTGTTACCGCGCCGGCACTCCAACTATTTATTTTAAAATCTTCATCAAGCGTGAAAATTGAATAATCCTGTAAACTATTTATTATCTGACTGAAAAATTCTGCACTAGGGACATATTGATTTTTTAGAACTTTAGCAAATGAATGGTCTTTTTTCATTTTATTTAATTGACTCAATTAATATTTTAATTCTGACCCGTAAAGGTAAGTAATTTATAAGAGGTCGGGACTTCACGATCTTTCAAATTAGCAACTAACTATGAAGAGGATCATTCTGAACAGGTGGGACGAATAAAATTAAAACAAAAATTAGTTTAAAAGAACTAACTGAATTTTTGTCTGAAAGCATCTAAGGTTTTTGATGGCCATTTTATGTTCTCTTGTAGGCTTCTCTAAAATTATTTTCTTTAAGTGCATTTAATATAAACGATTCAAAGATTACTAAGCACAATCTATGTTTTGCAAATAATTTGACAAACTGTAATCCTTTTTTAATTTCTTTTATAAATCCGATTTTTTTTTAAAAGAATTGCTTCATCTTGTTTAAATTAATCGCCATCTTAGAAATTTTTACTGAATTGCCAATCAAAATACCATAGTCAAGCTAAAGGCCTATAAGGAAATAGTTGTTGCTGCCATGCAATTTTTTCCTTAATCTATTACCCGGTGAACCGCTTCGATAAAAGCTTGTCGTCCTCCGGTGAGATTGTCTGAAGATGCTTTGGGCCATGCTGCAATTTGCACGATTACAAGATCTTTATGCGGATCGATGTATAGCATCTGACCAAAAACTCCGACAGCAGCATAGCTTCCATTTTTAAAACGCCACCACAAATAGCCATATCCACCGCCCTGGTCGTTGGTTTCATATAAGAGACTCGTGGCATCATCCAACCACTCCTCAGAAAAAATACTTTCATCTTCGTGTTTGCCACTATTTAACATCAACGTTCCCAAGCGTGCGTAATCCCTTAAACTAGCTGAAAGACCACTTCCGCCCATGTTTAAATTACTGCACTCATCGGCCAGCCAATACGCACAATTTTCCATACCCCAAGGTTGCCAAATCTTTTCCGAAAGGTAATCGGCTAAGCTTTTGCCGGTAGCTTTTTGTATCAAAATCCCGACAAGATCGGTTTCCCCGGTGCTGTAATTCCAATGGGTTCCGGGTTGATGCTCAAATTTCAGAGGTTTCATATAGGTCAAAATATGAGACTCGTTATTTTCACAAGGGCTCTGGTACATTTGTGCCACATCAGAGTTTGGGTCTTCATAATCCTCGTTCCAGGCAATTCCAGAAGTCATGGTCAGTCTTCGCCCTATTGTTTCCAACATCATCTGTTGTTCTTCCGACGCAAAAGGTGCTACATCAACACCCAAGGAAAAGGTCATATCTCCATTATGGACGAAAACCTTAAAACCTTCTATAAGTTCAGCTAATTTCAAGCGTTGTCTTATGAAGTTGTTGCTTCTGCCCAATCGTTTAGCAACCTCTGTAGTTGAATACTTTTCGCTGAGATAATCAATAGCATCCGCTTCTTCCGGGGTAGAACATCCTGTCCTTGTCAATTCTCGATATTTTGAATTTCCAAGATGTCATTACTTTCATGTTCCCTAACGATATACGATATAGTCTTTATATCTTCCAACTAACTGGCATAAAAACGAAGTTCTCCTATAAGCATGATGAGTGAGCTTCGGGACTTTTTGACTATGATGGGCTGAAATACCCCCGTGTTTTATAGTACTATCTAGAAGCTCTTTTAAAAGCATATCGTTGAAAATTCTTCTAGGTTGCATCCGGTCTGGAATGATCTTTTCGATATTCAAATTTTGAAATCCAGGCTCAATGGCACTCTCGGTCAATTTCACTTTGATCTCTTGTTTAACGGTCGTATTCGATCTACCGTTCCTTCTAGTTTTAACTGCTTTTGTTGTAATAATACTTAAATCTTAGATTGGACAATATTTAAGCAGCAACCAAACGGAAGATAAAATATAGGCTCAAAACGAAACGGAATAAATAAGCATATCAAGAAGCGATGGCTTTACCCCTAGTCTTTTTATGGAAGTATTTTACGAGTTTAAATTGCGGTTATCTTGTATGAAAATAAACTCCCCTTACGAAGGAATAAGGTTACTATTTAGCAGAATTTATTATTTTATTAGAACATTAATAGGGTTTAATAAAAAATAGAAATATTTGACATTAATATAAATGTTGCCCTGAAATTCGCAAAATGTTGTACCTATGTTGTACCTGAGTTTTTTTTCGAAAGGTTTTTAAATGAAAAAAGCCGAAGATTTCTCTTCGGCTTTTGTACAGGTGGGGAGACTCGAACTCCCACACATCGCTGCATTAGATCCTAAGTCTAACGTGTCTACCAATTCCACCACACCTGCATTTTAATAATTTAACACCTTTTATTAGGCTAAGTCCTAAGTCTAGCGTGTCTACCAATTCCACCACGCCTGCATTAGGTCCGATTCTAAAACTCTGAATCGGGATGCAAATATAAACATTCCTTTGAATATTCAAATAGCTTTATTTCAGAAAATTTCTTTTCTATTTTGTACTTTTGAATAAATGCCATAATAAATTTCTTCGAACACGAAACTATTCAAATGATACCCATGAAAAATATACAATCCTATGTTGAGGAGCATAAAGTCAGATTTATCAATGAACTTATTGAACTTTTAAAAATTCCATCAGTAAGCGCTGATTCTGCTTCTCAAAAAGACGTGTTAAAAACGGCTGACGTTATAAAAGAGAGCCTAAAACAAGCGGGGTGCGACCATGTCGAAATCTGCAAAACAGACGGTTTTCCAATCGTATACGGCGAAAAAATCATTGATGATTCCCTGCCAACCATATTGGTATATGGTCATTATGATGTGCAACCAGCTGATCCCATTAACTTATGGAAATCCCCTCCCTTTGAACCCGTCATTAAAAATACCGAACTCCATCCTGATGGCGCTATTTTTGCCCGAGGCGCCTGTGACGATAAAGGCCAGATGTATATGCATGTAAAAGCGATGGAATTTATGACGTCCACCAATCAACTTCCGTGCAACGTCAAATTTATGATTGAAGGCGAAGAAGAAGTGGGCAGTGTCAATCTCTCCAAATTCGTGAAAAAAAATCAGGAGAAATTAAAGAACGATGTTATTCTGATTTCTGATACCGGAATGATTTCAAAAGACACACCATCGATCACAACAGGCTTACGAGGGTTAAGCTATGTGGAAGTGGAAGTAACAGGGCCAAATCGCGATTTGCACTCTGGGCTGTATGGCGGCGCCGTGGCCAATCCCATCAATATCTTGACAAAAATGATCGCCTCGCTTCATGATGACAATAATCGCATTACCATCCCTGGTTTTTATGACAATGTAGAAAATCTGTCTGATGAAGAACGCGCACAAATGGCCAAAGCGCCATTTTCATTAGAGAACTATAAAAGAGCGCTGGATATCGAAGCAGTTTACGGTGAAGAAGGCTATACGACCAACGAACGCAATTCAATAAGACCAACACTAGATGTCAATGGTATTTGGGGAGGTTATATTGGTGAAGGTGCCAAAACGGTCATTGCGAGCAAAGCCTATGCTAAAATATCCATGCGATTGGTACCACACCAAGATTGGGAAGCTATTACCGAATTGTTCAAAACACATTTTGAAAGTATTGCTCCAAAAGGTGTTACGGTCAAAGTGAAACCGCACCATGGCGGACAAGGGTATGTAACTCCAATTGATAGTGTCGGTTATCAGGCAGCTTCAAAAGCGTATGAAGAGACGTTTGGCAAAGAACCAATTCCCCAACGTAGCGGTGGAAGTATTCCTATTGTAGCCTTGTTTGAGCAAGAATTAAATAGCAAAACTATATTAATGGGCTTTGGTTTAGATAGCGATGCCATCCACTCACCAAACGAACATTTCGGCATTTGGAATTATTTAAAAGGTATAGAAACAATTCCATTGTTTTACAAATATTTCACAGAACTATCAAAATAACTATTGAGCTTCTCCTTTACAGGATAAGCGAGTGATTTTGCCACAAATGCACAGCGAAATGCACGTGTTTTTGTGGCATTTTTATGTCCTAACATCAGAAAATTATTAAAATCATTTGAAATTATGCTTTTTTACTCTACATTTGTAGAGTTCATTCTAAAAACGTAGAGCATGCTATTGACAAAGACCGAAGAAGAATTGATGAACCATCTCTGGAAACTTGAGAAGGCGTTCATGAAAGATTTATTGGATGCCTATGCAGAACCAAAACCCGCAACTACAACCGTTGCCACGCTCTTAAAGCGCATGACAGCTAAAAAATTTGTCGGATATACTATTTTTGGGAACTCACGTGAATATTTTCCACTTGTCAAAAAGAAGGATTACTTCTCCAAACACGTCAATACGCTCATAAAAACTTTTTTTAATGATAGCGCTTCACAATTTGCTTCTTTTTTTACAAAAGAAACTAATTTAACCAAGGAAGAATTGGAAGATCTGAAAGCCATCATTGATAGCGAAATTAAAAAGAAATAACCATGTTGATCTACCTTCTAAAATTTAGCGCATGCCTAGCCATTTTCATGGTCTTTTATAAGTTGCTTTTAGAGCGTGAAAATATGCACCATTTTAAACGCTATTATTTATTGGCGGCTTTGCTACTATCTATAAGTGTTCCTTTAGTCACCTTTATTCAGTACGTGGAACCAATGGCTGTAGAATCGACTATTCCGTACTCCCAAGATGGGATAGTCTATAGCGAAGGTGAGGAGCTACGAACTGCAACCAATTATACATCACTTATAATTTGCAGCTTGTACGGTCTTGGTGTTTTTGTCTTCGGATTAAAATTCAGCTTGAATCTTCTGAAGATTCTGAAAAGGATAAAGCAAAACCCAAAATTAAAAAACCAAAGCTTTATATATGTGTTATTAAGCGATTTGATAACGCCACATACCTTCTTTGACTATATCTTTTTAAACAAACAGACCTATGAATCACAGAAAATTCCGCAAGAAGTTTTTATCCATGAACAGACCCATGCTGAACAAAAACATAGTTTTGATGTCTTGTTGATAGAGCTATTGCAGATCGTTTTTTGGTTCAACCCCCTGATATATTGTATCAAAAAGGATATTAAATTGAATCATGAGTTTTTGGCGGATCAAGCCGTCCTTAAAAATGGGATTCAATCATCAGCTTATCAGAATTTATTATTGACATTCTCATCAAATGTCGGCGAACCCAAGTTGGCAAACGCCATCAATTATTCATCCATCAAAAAACGATTTACAGTTATGAACACACACACATCAAAACAAAAGATTTGGTTACGAAGCTTTTTGCTTCTGCCATTGGTTGCACTAACGCTTTATGGGTTTAGTGAGACAAAAACTATTGAAAAAAGAATTGACGACGACATTATAAAACTAGAGCCAATTCTTTCAACCAAGGAAATTAATGCAGTAAACGATACTCAAGTTAAGGTCATCCAAGAAAAAGCCACTGCAGAAGAAGTCGCGGAGTACAATAAGTTAGCCAACTATTATAATTCGCAGTTTAAAGACCAACAGCTAATTAAATTAAGCGACCTTAAGCGATTAAATGTAATTTATGCTAAAATGTCTAAAGACCAAAAAGCAAATGCGGAACCGTTTCCTAATTTTCCACCACCACCGCCACCGCCATTACCTGCCGGGTTAAAAGAATCGCCACAAGTTGTTCAAATGCACGACTTACCACCTCCACCACCAATCCCTGCAAACGCTACTGAACAGCAGAAAAAAAAGTACCAAATCGCCATAGACAATTATAATAGTCAAAAACAAGGCTACATTTATAAACATAAAAACAAAGATGGAAAAATAGTTGATGTGATTGTTGTTCCTGACCCTAACGAAATGCCTCCTCCGCCTCCACCACCAAGATCGCCATTGGATCATGTCAAGGAAATGGCAAAAAAAG
>JBBSOJ010000178.1:0-6971 GCA_038259855.1 Flavobacteriales bacterium | reverse complement strand
GCAAAAGTCAACGAATCCACTCATTCATTTTACCCGCCAAAAAAGGTCTTGTCCTTTAATGAGCAGTTACAACACAATGATGGATTATTGGCCAGTTACATTACAGAAATCGAGAAAATTCCCTATGACGTAGCTCTTAAAAAAATTAAGAAGCATGTGAAATCCATCAAATCCTTTTTGACTGAAGGTGAAACGTTGACGTTTCACAATATCGGCGACCTCGTATTGAACAGTGAAGGGAAAATCATATTTGAACCATCGTATCATATCAATTATTTAACCGATTCGTTTGGTTTATCACAATTCTCGTCATCTTCGGTTACACGGGAAGTTTACAAGGAGGAAGTTGAAGCATTGGAAAAAGTGATTCCAATCGCCATCACACCTGAAAAGCGCAAAACATCACGTCCGTTCTTCAAATATGCAGCCGTTGCTTTAATCGCGCTTACTGCAGGCGGATTCGCTGCTTCAAATTATTATTCAAATGAGATCGAAGCCCATAACCAAATGGCCCAAGAAGAAGCAAACACACAACTAGATACTAAAGTTCAAGAAGCAACCTTCGTTATTGAGAATCCATTGCCAGCCGCTACGTTAACTGTTGAAAAACAATCGGGAAATTACCACATCGTTGCGGGCGCCTATCGCGTAGAGGAGAATTCCGCCAAGAAAGTGGAGCAATTAATTGGTTTGGGATATGAAGCACGAATGATCGGAGCCAATAAATATGGTCTTCATGAAGTCGTTTATGCAAGTTACGAAGCAAGTGAAGAGGCCCTCAAAGCCTTGCGTGAGATTCGCCGAGATCATAATGCGTCTGCTTGGTTGATGATCAAAAAACTACAATAGCATTCTGACGTTACTACCAGTAATCTTCTAGACAAATTTGCCCTTATGTTTTTCATCAATAGAATACACGAAGTGTAAAATAGTGGTACTAATAAAAAATACGAACAAGGCAAATTTTACGATCATAAATTCACAAAACACCATTCTTAACTTGTAATTCCACCGTATCTTTGCCGACTGATAGTTTCGCTGTTACGAAACTGACTCCTTTATATATGCAGGCAAAAACACCCGAACAATCCAAAACCATCATGACCGACTTGGTGTTACCAAGCGAGACCAATCCTATTAATAACCTCTTTGGAGGAGAGCTTTTAGCACGTATGGACAGGGCTGCGAGTATAGCAGCACGTCGTCATTCGCGCCGTATTGTGGTGACTGCTTCTGTAAATCACGTGGCGTTTAATCGCTCGATTCCCTTGGGAAGTGTTGTGACCATAGAAGCCAAGGTTTCTAGAGCCTTTAAATCGTCCATGGAAGTGTTTATGGATATCTGGATTGAAGATCGAGAATCTGGTACAAGGGCTAAAGCGAACGAAGCCATTTATACCTTTGTCGCCATTGACGAATCTGGAAGACCCGTTGAAGTGCCAGAATTAACTCCAGAAACTGATTTGGAGAAAGAGCGTTTTATTGCAGCCCTGCGTCGTAAACAATTGAGCTTGGTTTTGGCTGGCAAAATGAAACCGAACGAGGCTACAGAGTTGAAGGCGCTTTTTGAATAAAATACAATTTACATCCTGTAAATCCAACCTGCAGGATCCTGCGTTTGAGAATCGCTTCCAACCACTTTAAAGACACTAAAACTTAAGATGGTTTCATTGTCGCTGCTATTTGTAAATACTTCTCCGATGGATTGCTTTGTCTCAACTTTTTGACCTTTTTTGACGTAAACTTTACCAAGATTCTTATACGCCGTAAAGTAGTTACCATGCTGAATCAACACCGTTGGATTTCCTGTTTTGCTGGCAATGACAGCGGTAACTGTTCCTTGAAAAACAGCGCGTACTTTTGATCGTTCTTCAGTCGCAATCCTAACGCCATTACTTTGGATACTTATCGATGGATCAATTGGTGAGGGCTGTGTGCCGTAACGTGTCTTCACAACGCCTTTTTCCACAGGCCATGATAATTTACCTTTATTGGCTTCAAAACTCACACCTAACGCTTTAACATCGGGCGTCATGGCGAACCCTGAAGCTGATTTTGAAGACGTTTTGGTCGCTGTCTTATCGTTTTTGCTTGCAAGTCGGTTCGCTTCTGCAATCGCTTCTTTTATCAATCGTTCAATCTCACGATCTATTTTATCCGCTTCTTGCTTTTTAGTTTTTATTTGAGAGCTGTAATTACTTAAATTCTTCCGAATGGACGCCATCAAAGCTTGTTGCTCTTGAACATCTTGTTCCAATTGTTTTTTGGCAATTCTATTTTCTGCAATCAGCTTCTCTTTATCTTTTTTCTGTTGTAACAAAGAGGTGTTTAATTCTTGCAGTTTTTCGGTTTTACCCTTAATTTCCTCGCCTTGCTGCTCTTGGTATTTGGTATATTGCTTTATATATTGCAAACGCTTGTATGCCTGCTGAAAGTTATCTGAAGAGAGTAAGAACATAATACGACTTTGTTCAGATTTGCTTTTATAGCTTTTGACCACCATCGCAGCATAATCTTTTTTTAGTTCTTCCAACTGATCTCGTAAACTGGAAATTTCCTTTTGATTATTATTGATTTCCCGCGTTAATAAATTCGCTTGGTCATTGGTGACTTTAATTAAATTCTGTCGAACTCTGACTTTATTATTGAGATCTTCAACAATAGAAACTACGGACTTCTCCTTTTTTTTATCCGTAAAAAGTAAGCTGTTAATCTGCTTGATTTCCCGTTGAAGTTGCTGACGTCGTGCTTCAAGTTCTTCTTGTTTTTTACTTTGTGCCTGAAGTGCTGAACCTCCGAAAAGCATCAAGAAACATAAAGCGATACATGGTAGAGATCCTAACTTCATTTTAGTTCGATTTCTTTATAACCTGAAGGAATTTCAAATGGAAACCGCACATCGTCATTTAAACTCACAGATTTATATTCAAGGTCGATTTTAATTTCAGAATTATCCTCCACAGCCACGATGTTTACAACCTCCGGAATGATCACTTTACCTACCGTTTGGTATACTTTATAATCCACTTGTAAGAATCGTTTCTCTTTAGCTTGTGCCAATTGTTGTGAGTCCAACTTATAGTAACCAGGATTGAATAAGTATAATATTTCAAATAAGGCGTCTTGATTTTCCGGTTGTAAAATGTACGAAACACCATTATTTGAAGCCAAATAGGTACCTTTTGACAGATCAAAAAGGGTCTCACCCATTAGAATATTCTGGACTTTATCAAAATTCAATTCAATTCCTAAAAGGTCAGACAATAGCGAGTAATCACCATCGAAATACTCGTTTTCAAGTTTGTTGTAATAGCTGACTTTTTCAGGGGTGATCATAATTCGAATGACGTTAAAAGAGGCGTTGAGCCATATCGCTTTGTCCTTCTCCATCCTCAAAGACAGTGTAAAGCCTTGCGATTTATCGCCTTCCGTATAGTCAATCTTTACCTTGGCCTGTAACGTTTTGAAATCGGCCATTTGACGTTGGTTTTCTCTGATGATCTGTTTGGCAGAGGTGTTTTCCTTAATAGTGGCTGCCGTCGTAAGACTTTTTGCAGATCTGCAACTTGTTAAAACGATGACAATACTGACAATCAGTAGGTATTTAAAATGACTCATTGCTATTGTTTGGTTAATGCTTCTGCCTTTTCAGCAAACGCTTGAGATTTAGATATATTATTTGCAAGCTTATGGGCGATGCTCAATTGGAAGTAAAAATCTTTTTGCATCTTGAGATCATCGATAATATAGTCCATGCCTGCTTCCAAAGTTGATATGGCTTTTTTCGACTGTTTGAGCTTGATGTTTGCAACACCATTGATGAGGTACAAAATCGGTTGCGCAGGAAACAATTCAATTGCTTCTTGGCTTTTATTAGCGGCAGAATCGTCCATGTTAAGATCTAAACGCAGCAGTAAAGCATCTTTTATGATAGCAAAATTGTTCGGTTCTTGTTGGAGTGCTTCGTCCAAATATTGAAGCGCTTTCGGTTTGTCTTCAATTTTAATATGGTATTGTGCCAATTCTGTGAGGGTTTTGACGCTCTTATCAGTACCCACAAGCATGGTCATCTCAAGAAGCTCTTTTTCGTATTCAGGGTTTTTTGAAACAAAGTTGACGAAATCATTAAATACCATAGCTTTAGCTTCTGGTTTGATCTCTGTAGCCGTCAATGCAATTTTCATGGACCTAATGGCATTCTCCGTATCATTTCGATCTAAATAGAATTTGTACAAGGCCAAATGAACCAATTTCGATTCAGGATGTTTTATAAGCAAGGTTTTGGCTGTCTCAAATGCTTTATTGGAATCACCCGTTTCACTATACCGATAAATCAGACGTAAGTAAGCGTCCTCTTTTTCCGGATCTGATTTGATACGCTCTTCAAGATTCTCTATGCGATCATCATCTCTGCCTGTAATGTTGTAAATCTCATTACGAAGCATGTCTCGATCTGGATTGATTCCAAATTCGGTATCCAATTGATCCAGAATTTTTATAGCTTCTTTATAATCTTTGGTTTTAATATAAAGCTCCGCTAAATCCTGACGGTAATCAGGATGGTATTTCACCAATTGCTTCACGGTTTTGATTGCTTTGGAAGTATCACCCTGTAAATTGTAAACTTCGTATAATTGATCGAGAAACCACTCATTTTCGGGATCTCTAGATACTGCTTTTTTTAAGACGTCTTCAGCGGCCCCATAATTTTTTAAAGCGATATAATTTTTTCCAAGTTGATAATAAATGACGGTTTTAGAATCATCGAGTGTTTCACATACCAACAGCGCATCAACAGCGCGTTGGTAATTCTCAATGCCATTTTGCTTTAATGCTTCAAAAAAACTTTCCTGAAATTTATCTTCCACGTCACCAAGATCATCTGTAGGCTTTTTATTAAAATCAACTTGAGCATAGCTCATCTGCGGTATGACAGACATCCCGATAAGAAGCAATAATATGAGAATTTGTTGTTTCAAAATTGATAGTAATGTGTTTTTAACGCTTATCTTAAATCGATGAGATCGAACAAGAAAATTTTAGTTGATTTATTACTCTAAAATTGAATAATCGCCGATACTTATTGTTTTAAACTCACCATTATAATGCACATGATTTCCGATCATTGCCTGATCTAAATTAGCGTTCATGATGGTGTTTTTGGTTTGAATCAAGCTGTTTTTTACGGTCACATTTTGTAGGTTACAATCATCACCAATCGACACATTTGGTCCTACAGTGGAATTCTTCAGAATGACATTCTTTCCTATATAACAAGGTTCGATGATGTTGGAATTATCTAACGTCACTGATGGATCTACCATCGTCTCGTTGCCGTCAGAGGCTAAAAAACCCAACATGCGCGTATTGGTCTCTACGGTCACTGCCTTATTGCCACAATCCATCCACTCGTCCACTTCTCCCGCTTTGAAAATCTTTCCATTGGCCATCATGCGTTTAATACCATCATTGATTTGATATTCACCTCCATTGATAATGTTGTTATCCAACACATGTTGTAATTCTGTCTTTAGAACGCTCACATCCTTGAAGTAGTATATGCCAATCACTGCCAAATCGCTTATGAATTCCGATGGTTTTTCAACCAATTCGATAATGTGATCATCATCATTCAATTTAACAACACCAAAGGCCTCTGGCTTCGCTACCTTTTTTACCCAAATAACCGCGTCAGAATCAGGATCAAGATTAAAATCTGCTCTAATGAGCGTGTCGGCATACGCAATAACGGCAGGACCTGACAATGACTCTTTTGCACACATAATGGCATGTCCGGTGCCCAAAGGTTGATCTTGTCGGTAAATAGATGCTTTGGCGCCCAGGCCCGCTGCAAGTTCCTGAAGACTCTTAATGACATCATCGCCAAAAAATGCCCGATCTCCAAGAATAAAAGCAATCTCTTCTATAGGCTGGTCCAGAACTTTTACAATATCCTTTACCAATCGATGCACAATAGGTTGCCCAGCAACGGGAATTAGAGGTTTAGGAACGGTGAGTGTGTGGGGACGCAGTCGAGAACCTCGGCCAGCCATCGGAACAATTATCTTCATTGAAAGTCTTTATTTTGATTTTGGCTAAAGCGAAAATCTTTAATTATTAATTTGATTGTTTTACATGTGGCTAAAGATCAAATCGCATTCCATCTATACACATGGATCGTTTTTTCTATACTAATTTACGCCTGTGCTACCAAAACCGCCATCTCCTCTATCTGTATCGGATAATTCGGTGGCATCAACCCATTCCGCGCGCTCATGTTTTGCTATGACCAATTGAGCAATTCGTTCACCATTTTGTATTACAAAATCTTCATTGGATAAATTTACTAAAATTACGCCGATCTCACCTCTGTAATCGGCATCTATAGTGCCGGGAGCGTTCCAAACCGTAATGCCTTTTTTAGCTGCCAAGCCACTTCTTGGCCTCACTTGCGCTTCATAGCCCATAGGAAGCTCGATAAACAACCCAGTCCCAACGATACTTCGTTCCAATGGTTTTAAAATTCTCGACTCGGATAAATGTGCTCGTAAATCCATCCCGGCAGATGCTGATGTCTCATAATGCGGTACATCATGGGTGGATTTATTGATGATTTTAATTTTCATAAGCTGTTGTAAATTATTCTGCGAATGTATCAGTTAATAAAATTATTTAGACGCCAATAGTTGTTTAATTTCATTTTTTTCAAACAGATAAATTAACCCCAAAAATAACAAAACTAATAAAGTACTGATGTAATAATTGGTATCGAACGCATAATAGGAAATGGCTGAAATACCAGAGGACACCAGAAGATAGCTTCCAATTCTCCCAACATCATATGGCACCGGATAGTGTTTTTTTCCGAGTTGATACGATATCAGCATCATACTACCGTAGGCGATCAGTGTGGCCCAGGCCGATGCCATAAACCCAATGATGGGTCTCATAATATAATTGAAAGCGAGGGT
>JBBSOJ010000177.1:0-7011 GCA_038259855.1 Flavobacteriales bacterium | reverse complement strand
CTCTTTCTGGGCGTTATATATCTTATGAACACATTGCAATCTTGCTCCAAAAGCATCGTAAACATTTTAATGTTGTTTCACTGGGAGCTTCCGTTTTGGGAATTCCAATTGATGTCATTTCCATTGGTAGAGGACCAAAAAAAATTCTAATGTGGTCTCAGATGCATGGAAATGAAAGCACCACTACGAAGGCGGTTTTTGATTTATGCAACACATTGTGTAGTTCTAAAGAACCAGAAATCGCAAACATTTTAAAAACCTGTACCATTGCGATTCTACCAATGTTGAATCCGGATGGTGCAAAAGCCTATACGCGCGTAAATGCTAACCAAATTGATTTAAATCGGGATGCACAAGATTTATCCCAACCAGAAAGTATCATTTTAAGACACTTTTTTGATAGCTTTCAACCTGATTTTTGCTTTAACCTTCATGGTCAGCGCACCATTTTTAGCGCCGGAAAGCGTAACCTTCCTGCAACGATATCATTTTTAGCACCTGCGCAAGATGAAGCTTGTACGATTACCAACACACGGAAAAAAGCCATGGAAGTGATCGTTAACATGAATGAGCACCTTCAGAAGCAAATTCCAGATCAAGTCGGGATATATGATGACGCCTTCAATCTTAATTGTGTGGGTGATACTTTTCAGAGTTTAGAAGTTCCCACAGTATTGTTTGAAGCTGGCCATTATGCGGATGATTATCAGCGAGACGTCGTACGGAAGTATATGTTTCAATCTCTTATGGTGGGGATTGACTATATCGCTTCACATACTTTGATTGGGGAATCTTTTGATAAGTACCAACAAATTCCTCAAAATCAGAAGCTGTTCTATGATATTATCATTAGAAATGCGGTTGTAAAAGCGAAAGTGTGCGACATTGCCATTCAATATGACGAAATTGTGAAAGATGCCGCGATCATTTTTAAACCAAAAATTGATAGTATTGGAAATCTGGATAGTTTTTACGGCCATAGAGAAGTTAATGCCAATCAAAACAGGGTAGTGTCAGGGGATGATAATGAGCTTTATGTAGGATACGCAAACGATTTCGTTTTGATAAATAATGAAATATTCTCATTAAAATTGGAATAAATGTTCGTTTTGATGCTTTATCTTCAACTAATTTCCATTATTTTTGTAAAAAATTTAAAGAAAAAACAAAGATGGCAAAATTCAAATTAGATGAAATAGATCATCAAATTCTAGATATGTTAATTGAAAACACTAGAATCCCTTTTACGGATATCGCTAAAAAATTAGTCATATCTGCTGGAACGGTTCATGTTCGAGTCAAAAAAATGGAGGAAGCCGGTATTATTCAGGGTTCGTCACTTACGTTAGATTATAAAAAACTAGGATATTCCTTTATTGCTTACATTGGCTTGTTTTTAAACAATACGTCTCAAACCCAATTTGTGTTAGAGCGTATCAATAGCATTCCTTATGTAACGGTCGCTCACATTACGACTGGAAAATTCAATGTATTTTGCAAAATCCGTGCAAAGAATACTACACATGCAAAAGAAATAATTTTTATGTTAGATGAGATTGAAGGTGTTTACAGAACAGAGACCATGATTTCTTTGGAAGAAAGTATTAATGATAAAAAACGTTTGATGCACACTATTTTTAACGACATGTAATCTAAAAAGTATAAATAAATTGAACCCTTCATTAGTTATTTCATGAAGGGTTTTTTTAATAATAAAATTTAAACGATCTGTATGACCAATAACCAATTACAACCGCACGAATACCATAACTTCTATCAACCATACGTCAATAAATCGAATCACTTGAATCTACAAAATGGTTTCAAAGAAAATCATCAGACGGTCATTGATTTCCTGAAAAATATCCCTGAATCAAAATTAGAATACCGTTATGAAGCTGGCAAATGGACCATTAAGGAGGTCATTCTTCATTTAATTGATACCGAGCGCATCTTTGCGTATCGTGCATTAAGAATCGCTCGAAATGATCAGACCGCGCTCCCAGGTTTCGATCAAGATGAGTATGTCCCTGAAAGTAGGGCCAATGAACGTTCGCGTGAAGATTTGTTGCAAGAATATACGGATGTGAGGAATGCTACAATCTCACTTTTTAAAAGTTTTGACGATTCCAGCTTACAAAATATAGGACTTGCAAGCAATCACAAACTTTCGGTTAGAGCAGCAGGATTTATCATTATGGGGCATGAAAATCATCATTGTGAAGTGATTAAGGCAAAATATTTATAAAAGCTAGTGTTACTCTGTCGAATTTGAAAGTAAAAGCCATCATCGTTTTGGTACGGATAAATTTTGCGAATCTATGTCGTTTTTGTTTTAAAGTGAGTAGTTTTAAGCTGTTGTTTTTTGGGTTCTGAACACTACTTTTGCAAAATTTAAATCAACGTCTGTAATAATCGAAAGCATCTATTATGAGATTGTTTTCAACTAAACAATCGACTTTTGGCTGCCCGATTTGTTGAAGTAGCACAAAGTTGACATTACCGTGTTCATTTTTCTTATCAAACTTTAGCAAATCAATAATTGCTTCATGATCAGTTGAAGAAATATCTACTTTTTTAAAGAAGTCAAGCAAAACGCGTTTTACTTCGTCACAATCCGCAGAAGGAAGACCTAAAAGTTTTTGCGATAGATAGCACTCCATGATCATGCCTATAGCAATTGCTTCACCATGCAATAAGTCGATTTTGTTAGGATCGCTCAAATAAAGTGATTCAATGGCATGTCCGAGCGTATGGCCGAAATTCAGATATTTTCGTTCGTTTTTCTCAAAGGGATCTTTTGCGACAATTTCTTTTTTTATGATGACCGAATCATAAATCAATTGGTCTAAATCTTCCAAATTCAATTTAGAAAGGTCTGAAAGTTGATTCCAATAACTTCTGCTGTTGATCAGCCCATGTTTAAGCATCTCTGCAAGACCCGATTTTAATTGATTTTGTGGTAGGGTTTCTAAAAAGGAGGTATCAATTACGACAATATCACCAGAATTTATGACTCCGACTTGGTTTTTCAGCGTTCCAAGATCCACGCCAGTTTTTCCACCTACAGAGGCATCTACCATTGCCAATAATGATGTTGGAACGTTGATGTAAGCGATGCCACGTTTGAACGTAGATGCGACAAAGCCACCTAAATCAGTTACGACGCCTCCACCGAGGTTAATCATAAGGCTTTTACGATCGGCACCCAATTCTGACAAAGCGTTCCATACACCAACACATGTTTCAATGGTTTTCTCGTGTTCTCCGGGCTCAATTTCTATAATTTCTACAGTGAGTGTTGTTTCTAATCGCCCCATGAATTTTGGCAGACAATAGTCATGCGTATTGGTATCAACCAATACAAATAGTTTCGAAAATTGATGCGTTTTAATATACGTATTGAGTTCAGAATATGCCTTGTTATTAAAATGAACGGAATAGTTGTCAGTTGTTATGGATGTCATGAAGTTAAATACCTTGTTTTGATCTTTCAAAATAAGCGGTTTTAAATCATATATTAACCAATGAATCCATATTTTTGCAAATATTTTTCTACTATGGCAGGTCAACAACTATTTGATAATACAAAAGTCGCATTCAATTTAAAAAGTGATTCGGAACTTGATAGAGCTTATTTTCTTTTCAAAATGATTTCCCATCAACCATTGGTACGTATTGGCACTGCGGCTACAAACTTTGCACTGAAAGCCCATTTACCTGTTGAGGGTTTGATAAGAGCGACCGTATTCGATCATTTTTGTGGGGGTGTCAATGAAGAAGATTGTCTGCCCGTCATCGATAAAATGTATACAAAAAGTGTCTGTTCGGTATTGGATTTTTCAGTTGAAGGAAAGGAAGATGAAGCAAGTTTCGATGCTGCGATGGAAAAAACATTGAAAATTATTAAATTTTCAGATGAAAAAAAAGCCATGCCAATTGCCGTGTTCAAACCTACGGGATTTGGAAGATTTCATTTATATCAAAAAATTGGAGAAGGAAAGGTTTTATCCGATTCTGAACAACAGGAGTGGGAGCGCGTTGTGAATCGTTTTGATACGGTATGCAAACTTGCTAAAGAAAAAGATGTAGAGGTGTTGATTGATGGTGAAGAAAGCTGGATGCAAAACGCGGCCGATGAGCTTTGTGAAGAGATGATGCGACGTTACAATAAAGAGATCCCCATCGTTTATAACACACTTCAACTCTATCGTTGGGATCGTTTGGAATATTTGAAAGAATTATATGAACGTGCCAAAACTGACGGATTTACAATTGGAGTGAAAATTGTACGCGGTGCCTATATGGAAAAGGAGCGCGATAGAGCGGAGGAAATGTCCTACGATTCTCCGATCTGTGCCAATAAAGAAGCTACTGATGTTAATTTCAACACTACGTTGGAATACATTTTGAACCGTCTGGATGTTATTTCTGTATTTATCGGAACTCATAATGAGCAGAGTTGCTATAACTCCATTGACCTTATGAAGCAAATGAATGTTGATAAAAAGGACAATAGGGTTTGGTTTGGACAACTATACGGCATGAGTGATCATATTAGCTTCAATTTGGCCGCTGAAGGTTACAATGTTGCGAAGTATGTGCCTTTTGGTCCTGTAAAAGATGTTATGCCTTACTTAATACGTCGGGCAGAAGAGAACACATCAGTGGCAGGGCAAACGTCTAGAGAACTTAATCTTATAAAGCAAGAGCGCAAACGGCGTAAATCTTAAATTATATTAGAGATTGAAATGATGAACCTAGCTTTCAAAAATGCTCTTAACGGTATGTATGACTCTATCCAATTCCGATTGAGTCAAATTTGATCCGCTGGGCAAGCACAAACCCCTAGCGAATAATTCATCAGAAATACCATTTAAATAGTTTGGTGCGCTCTTGAAGATCGGTTGTTGATGCATGGGTTTCCAAAAAGGTCTTGATTCAATATTTTCTTCTTCTAACCTTAATCTAACTGCTTCTCGTATCGACGCAGAAGGCAATAAAATACAAGTCAACCAACGGTTGGAGTAGTAACCTTCGGGTTCGTCTAAAAATGTAATGGACGTTTCTGATTTCAGTTCGGTCTTGTAGTAATCATAATTAGAACGACGTTTTTCCACGTGATCATCAAGAACAGTCATTTGTCCACGTCCGATACCTGCCAGTATGTTGGACAACCTATAGTTATATCCAATTTCTGAATGCAAATAATGAGCCGCAACATCTCTTGCTTGAGTGGCCAAGAAAATAGCTTTATTCTTTTGATCCAATCCTTTGGTGATTAAGGCGCCACCACCTGAAGTTGTTATAATTTTATTGCCATTAAAAGATAAGATTGCCAAATCACCGAAGGTTCCACATTTTTCGTCCTTATACCGACTTCCAAAAGATTCCGCGCTGTCTTCAACTATTGGAATGTCGTATTTTAAAGCTACTGTTGTAATTTCATTCACTTTGTAAGGCATGCCATAAAGATGTACAGCAATGATTGCTTTTGGCTTAAATCCTTTTGAAAGCCTATCCTTTATAGCTATTTCAAGTTGAATTGGGCAAATATTCCAAGTGTCAGATTCACTATCAACAAAAATAGGTGTAGCACCAAGATAAACGATTGGAAAGGCTGTAGCTGAAAATGTTTTAGTCTGACAAATAACTTCATCTCCATTGGTGACTCCGAGGAGATTCAAGGCCAAATGCAAAGCAGACGTTCCTGAATTTAGCGCGGCAACATGCGTGTTTTGTCCTAGATAGTTTTCGATGTCATTCTCAAAATTAGTAACATTAGGTCCTATCGGAGCTATCCAATTTGTGTCAAAAGCCTCCTTAATATATGATTGCTCACGGCCACTCATATGCGGTGATGAAAGCCATATCTTCGATTTCATGGTTAGAAAATATTAGTGAACTGTATTGCGACCTTTACTTAATGCAACTTATTTGTTTAAGATAATAACTTACCAATGTTTAATGCTATCAAAAATATTACGTGTGATAATCAAAATACCAACCTCATGTAGTTTCTTCAGCGTAAAATACAGCTATAAAAGCACTAGTTATTTATTAATTTTATGGTCCTTACCAACACTGTTGAATCGCAATTGTCTACGGTCAATTGAAATTCGTCATTCTTGAAAGAATTATCTATGTAATAGGTTTTGCATCCTTCAGATTTAGTATCGCTCTTTGAAAAATCAACTTCTCCAAATCGAATTAAGTTCGAAACAGTCAGCGTATCCATGCGATAATTATCCATCACTACATAGGCCTCATCAGAATACGATTTCTTCTTGTTTGCTATATTTTTGGTAGTTCGGGCATTGGGTCCGTAATCACAAGAGGTTTTCTTGCCTCTTAAAAAAAATGTCAAAAGAATCAGACCTATAGAAAAACCACCAAGATAGTAGCCAATGCGATGAATAAATTTCATTTAGTATTTGATGTTTAAAGGGATTCAGGCATTTAACCAATTTCAGTCTCAACGTATCAATTTTAAAAAATCAACAAATTTGCATCACTATACGTCAGGTCGAACCAATCTGCTATAGGTTTACTTGTTAAAATGCCGTGGTAAAAATACAATCCATTTTTTAAACCTCTATCAAAACGCAAGGCATTTTCAATACCGCCATCCTCGGCAATTTTAAGAAGATACGGTGTAAATATATTACTTATGGATACGGATGCAGACCGAGAATATCTTGCAGGAATATTGGGGACACAATAATGAGTGATGCCATTATAGACAAAAGTAGGATTATCATGACTGGTTATTTCGCTGGTTTCAAAACAACCACCCATATCAATACTAACATCGATAATGACAGCACCAGCTTTCATGGTGTTTACCATGGCTTCTGTAACTACTACTGGCGCTCTATTTAAACCTCTAACAGCTCCGATGGCAACATCACAGCGCTTTAGTGCTTTTATTAAATTTTTTGGTTGAAGTGTAGATGTGTACAAGGTTCGGCCGAGATTGGCTTGTACCGTACGGAGTTTACTGATATTATT
>JBBSOJ010000176.1:0-7144 GCA_038259855.1 Flavobacteriales bacterium | reverse complement strand
CATGATGCAACAGATAAATTCACATCTACATGATAAATTTCCTGGCAAAATCATGATTGCAGAAGATCTCAAGGGTGAAAGTGATGTTACATCCAAATACGGAGACAATGCCCTCCATTTTAATTCGCAGTGGGACGGTGATTTTGTTCATCCCATAAAACAGGCGTTGACAGCTGCCGAAGATACGGATAGGAATTTAGAGGCACTCGTCGGCGCATTAGTCAACAAATACAATGATGATGCATTTCAGCGCGTAATATTTACTGAATCTCACGATGAAGTCGCCAATGGTAAATCTAGAATTCCGGATGAAATACAACCTGGACAAGCAGATAGCGAATACGCTAAAAAACGCTCTATTTTAGGTGCCGTGATGGTGTTCACGGCACCCGGCATCCCCATGATTTTTCAAGGTCAGGAATTTTTGGAAAGTAATTATTTTCAAGATACGCAAGAACTCGATTGGTCAAAATTTTCGGAATTTAAAGGTATTGCCAAATTGTATCGTGACTTGATAAAATTCAGAAGCCTTCCAGAAGACTATGGAACGTTTGGTTTGATTGGCAATGACATCGAAATAGTACATGTGGACAATACGTCAAAAATTTTAGCTTATCAGCGTCATCATCAAGACCACAGAGACCATCCTACCTTGGTAATCTTAAATTTATCGGCGACATCCCATAAAGAATTTTCAATAGGAATCAATTCAACCAAAGAGTTAAAAACGGTATTCAATAGTACCTGGGAAGGTTATGACGACACCGATTTTGAAACAGTTCATACACATATTTCCCTTACAGAAAATGACTCTGATAATAGTTTAAAATACACACTGACATTTTCGATTGATGGCTATGGTGCCTTGATTCTGGTTTAAGCGATAACTGCTATTTAGCTTTATTGATTCTTGCTTTTGCAATTTTCAATACGTCTGACATGATAGGATCATCTTTCATGTAGTGCTCCATTTCTATAAAGCAATATTTAATCAAATCATCTTGATCTAACATTACACGCGAGACTTTTGAAGAAATCTGGACCATCTCATGATGATAATAGTCGTAATCGGAGCGAGAAATACATAATTGGGTAAAATAATCGATGGCCGCTTTTGCTGTTCCAGGATCATTTATGGCTGGCGACATCGCTTTGACCGCTACTTCAACCAAATGTTTTAAACCAATTTCAGGCACATCCAATGGCACCTCGTTATCAACAGCAAAAAAATTAGATACTTTACTTATCAATTCATCATGCTTTGAATTATAGCTAAACAACTGATCTCCTTTAAGAACAAATTGACCAGGGATTACCAAAAGATTGACTTGTACATCATTCTTCTCGCAAAATTTAATCAATTCCTCAAATTTGGGCTGGTGAAAATAGCCCGGATTTTCAACTTTAAAATGAGAATCCTGTTCCTCAAAACCTGTAACCCTTTGTGATTTGTGATGTGTTGAATCTTGATTTATATAATTCTGAATGGTTCGGTCGTAAATTTCCTTTAAAATATGATTGATGTGAATGCTCTGGGAAATACTATGAATAAAGTAAATGAAAAGAAATACACATCCAATTGCAAAAAAGACACCAATACTTGCTGCAAATTTAGGAAACGAGTCTGATGACGAGCCACTGGCGATGACCACAGACATGATCATGGCATAAATAATGGTTCCGGCACTATGACCCAAGATGATTTGATGGTGACGCTCTGATAATAACAAAGGAATCAATCTCGGTGAATAATTATTAATATTTCTATTAAGGACATTCATAACCATTGTATAACTAAATATGGTCAATGTAAAAATTCCACCGATGATAAAGGTCAAGATGAACTGTACATCCCCTTTTTCAGTAATGACAAACCGCTCTAAATATGTTGGAACATCAAATGGAAGGTCGATGTAAATGATGAGCATGGCCAAAACAATAAAAGACAGCGCCAACAAGGATGGAATGAGCGCTATGCTACTTATGATTTTCTTAATGATGGATAGCATTATAATATTTTAAATTATTAAAAATAATACAGACCGAAACTGAATGATGTGATGACCATGTAAGAATCAGGAATTAAATTTATTGAATAAAATAGCGATAACATAGTACAAATGTATTTGAGTCAATAATATATCGATACTACCCAAAAGCGAGAATCTTCATCGTTCCTTATTTTTGAAGTTGAATTGATGAGTTATTAAAACAGACATTTCAACATGAAACATTTGCACTGGTATTGAAAATTTCTGGTCTTTCAATCATTTTCGATGAAAGGATCATCTTTTTGCAACTTTATTTAGTTCTGAAAGGGAGTTGACTTAATTAAAAAGTTAGCAACAAATGTTTGATTAAGTTTTATTTGTTCTTATTAATATCTATATATTTGCCACTTGAAAATCTCATTGGCATAGATCGAGTCAGGATCGAAACCACCTTAAGAGCACTTTCAACACCTTAATTACAAACATGCGCACGTGGCGGAATTGGTAGACGCGCCAGCTTGAGGGGCTGGTGGACAATAGTCCGTGGAAGTTCGAGTCTTCTCGTGCGCACAAAAGGTGACTTCTTCTAGTTACCCAAAGAAAAACCTATTTGTTTACAAGTCAAATCCACTAATTTCAAACAGTGCTATAATTACATCATTCCCATAGTAAGCTATGAAGATTGATAATCAAAAACACTATCATCGCCATGCTATATTTTTTAGGCAAGACGATGCTATCAACCATTGAATTTAAGAAATTAGAACAATCATTTTTGTAATGCCTTTTTTATTGCATTAATTTCTGTAATTTTGTTTAATATTCACCGCTTAAAAATGAACAATATAAAGAGTGTTTTCAGTATAAAGGATTTAGAGAACCTAACAGGAATCAAAGCACATACGATACGAATTTGGGAAAAACGATATAATCTTCTAGAGCCTGAACGAACTGATACCAACATACGGTATTACGATCTCGAAAGTTTGCAAATGCTCTTGAATGTTACCTACTTGAATGACAACGGGTATAAAATTTCCAAAATAGCGTTAATGTCACGCGAGGAAAAGGCTGATAAAGTAAGAACATTGGCTACAAAAAACGGATCAGACAACCATGCGTTGAATCTGATGAAATTATCAATGCTCAACTTCGATCAGGCGTTGTTTTATGGTACCTATAACAATCTTGCTAAAGAAAAATCGTTTAAGGAAATATTCTATCAAATTTTTATTCCTTTAATGACCGAAATTGGATTGTTGTGGCAAACGGATACCATCACACCGGCCCACGAACACTTTATTTCCACATTGATTAGACAAAAAATTTCGACGAATACCGAAATCTATCAATCCAAAAATCAAAAGCAGGCGCATTCCACCTTTGTACTATTTTTACCTGATAATGAAATTCATGAACTTGGACTGATGTATCTCAACTTGGAGATTATATCCAATGGGCATCAATCCATTCTTTTGGGGCCAAGCGTTCCCATCAATAGTTTGGTAGATATTTTAACGCATTATGAAAATATCACCTTTATATCTTATTTCACGGTCAAACCTGAACAAGAACATATCATGGAGTATTTAAAGGAATTTGAAGAAAAAGTGTTGATTTCTCCAAATTTTCAATTTTGGATCCTTGGCAGAATGATTGAATATATAGATGTAAAAAAGATTCCCGAAACTATCAAACTTTTTAAATCCATAGATGAGCTTGTTGATAAATTATAATCATACTTCCGTTGCTTTTTGTTTAACTTTGGTGTATTTTTGTTGAACAATGAAATACGATATTCATATAATAGGTTCAGGGTTTTCAGCCCTTGCTGCGGCTAGTTACCTTGCTAAAGAAGGCTATACTGTTACCGTTTTTGAAAAGAACAAAACAGTTGGCGGACGAGCCAGACAATTAAAAAAAGAAGGCTTCACGTTTGATATCGGTCCGAGTTGGTATTGGATGCCTGATGTCTTCGAACGTTTTTTTGCCGATTTTGGAAAATCACCTTCTGATTACTATCAATTAGATAAGCTAAATCCCGCCTACAGTGTTTATTTCGGAAAGGATGATTTTATTACCATTGAGGATACATTAGAAAAAATATGCCTCAAATTTGAGGAAGAAGAAAAAGGTAGCAGCATAAAATTGAAAAAATTTATAGCCAACGCACAAGACAATTATAATGTGGCCATAAAAGATTTGGTATATCGCCCTGGCGTTTCTCCCTTTGAATTGGTCACTCCGGTTACCATAAAAAAACTGAATCAATTTTTCGGGACCATCAAAAAAGATGTCAGAAAAGAATTTAAGAATGAGCGATTGGCCATGATATTGGAATTTCCGGTATTGTTTTTAGGGGCAAAACCATCAGACACGCCCTCATTCTATAGTTTTATGAATTATGCCGACTTCGGAATTGGCACGTTTCATCCTAAAAAAGGAATGTATCAAGTGATTCTTGCGATGGAAGAGTTAGCGAAAAGTTTAGGAGTAACCATTAAAACCGAGCATCCTGTTGAAAAGATCATTGTCAACAATAACAAAGTAAATGGGCTTATTTCTAACGGG
The DNA here is from genome assembly GCA_038259855.1 of Flavobacteriales bacterium. Classification (GTDB taxonomy): domain Bacteria; phylum Bacteroidota; class Bacteroidia; order Flavobacteriales; family Flavobacteriaceae; genus JBPOFM01. The sequence continues at coordinate 2,582 of JBBSOJ010000176.1, read as the reverse complement.
AAAAGCTATTACTGTGATGTGGTTTTAAGTGGCGCTGACTATCATCATTCTGAACAGTTATTGGATGAATCGCACCGGCAATATTCTGAATCCTATTGGGAAAAGAAAGTTTTCGCACCATCATCTCTTTTATTTTATGTTGGATTTGATAAGAAATTAATCAACGTTACGCATCACACATTATTTTTTGATGTCGATTTTGAAGCGCACGCAGAAGAGATTTACGACAATCCAAAATGGCCAACAGACCCATTGTTCTATGCTAATTTTACGAGTATGACCGATAGTACAACGGCTCCAGAAGGTCAAGAAAATGGGTTCTTTTTAATCCCGTTAGCACCTGGCTTGGAAGATACAGAAGAGTTAAGAGAAGCATATTTTGATAAAATCATGACACGTTTTGAATATTTAACATCGCAAAGTGTAAAGAATAATATTATATTTAAGGAGTCGTTTTGTGTCAACGATTTTATTGAGGATTATAATTCCTATAAAGGAAACGCTTACGGCATGGCAAACACGCTATTACAAACAGCCTTTTTGCGACCGAAACTAAAAAGTAAAAAAGTGGATAACCTATATTTCACAGGACAGTTAACGGTTCCTGGTCCTGGTGTTCCACCGTCTCTGATTTCAGGTAAATTAGTGGCAGAACTTATAAAAAAACATAACATTTAATTAATGAAAGTATTATTTGACGCGGTTTCTAATCAATGCAGTAAGATCGTAACAAAATCTTATAGCACTTCCTTCTCTTTGGCCACGAAGATGCTTTCTGACGCCATCCGTCAGGATATTTATAATATCTATGGATTTGTACGTTTTGCAGATGAGATAGTGGACACATTTCATGATTACGACAAACAGTTTTTGTTTGAGCATTTTGAAAAAGATTTAGAATTGGCGTTGGAACATAAAATCAGTTTGAATCCTATTCTCAATTCCTTTCAAGCCACTTATCATAAATACAACATTGACAAACATTTGGTCGATGCATTTATGAAAAGTATGCGTACGGATTTAAGCAAAAATACGTATCTCACTGATGAAGAATATAGAGCCTACATTTATGGCTCAGCTGATGTTGTCGGTTTAATGTGCTTGAAAGTGTTCGTCAAGGGTGATTACGAAAAATATGAAGCTTTAAAAGATTCAGCTATGAGTCTGGGTTCTGGATTTCAAAAAGTAAATTTCTTGAGGGATTTAAAGGCAGACTACGAAGATTTAAGCCGTACCTATTTTCCAAATACGGATTTAAACAAACTTGATGAAGTGTCTAAACAAGCGATCATCGATGACATTGAGTTGGATTTTGCCAACGGATTGCAAGGCATCAAAGAATTGCCCATAGAAGCTAAATTTGGCGTTTTTATGGCGTATCGCTATTATTTTCAATTACTTAAGAAATTAAAAAATACTCCTGCGCTCGATATAAAATCTTCACGGATACGAGTGCCTAATTATAAGAAGATTGAGCTATTGACACGAAGTTATGTGAAATATCAACTCAATTTAATGTAAAAATGATTATGAAAACTTTTCTTTGGATTTTAATTTTTTTAGGAACCTTTTCCATTATGGAATTTATGGCTTGGTTTACCCATAAATATGTGATGCATGGATTTTTATGGAATTTACATAGAGATCATCATCATAAAGATCATAAAAATTGGTTTGAGCGAAACGATGCGTTCTTTATTTTTTACGCCATTGTAAGTATGACTTGCTTCTATTTATGGAGCTATGAAGCGATGTGGTATTGTTTACCCATTGGTCTCGGCATCATGGCTTATGGGGTTGCTTATTTTACGGTACATGATATTTTTATACACCAGCGTTTTAAGATGTTCCGAAATGCGAATAATTGGTATGCCAAAGGTGTAAGAAGAGCTCACAAAATGCATCACAAACATTTAGGTAAAGACGACGGTGAGTGTTATGGTATGTTGATGGTTCCCTTCAAATATTTCAAAAAATAATTTCTGCATAATATTTAGTTCGGTTTAAAAATGCAACTTGAAACCCATTTCGATTATATAATTATTGGAAATGGTCTGGCAGGATTGCAGCTGGCAATGGGTTTTGCAGACGATCCTTTTTTTGATTCATATACTATTGCCCTTATCGATCCATCAACAAAGTCGAGTAACGATAAGACATGGAGCTTTTGGGAAAAAAAGAAAGGCCAATGGGATCACATTGTTGAAAATTCCTGGAACACGGCGCTCTTTAAATCAAATAAAGAACTGTTAACGCTACCTTTAGGTTCTTATCAATATAAATCCATAAGGTCGTTGGATTTTTATAATGAAGCAAAAGAGAAGCTATCTTTAAAATCCAATTTTCAATTTATTTTAGATTCTGTTGATTCTGTACAAGGCGAGGAAAATGCCTTAATTATAGGCAAAGAACGTTCCTATACTTCAAACCATGTTTTTGACAGCCGAATTCCCAATGAGTTTTTTAAAAAACAAGAAACATACACAGTAATTCACCAACATTTTAAGGGATGGGTCGTAGAAACAAAAGAAGCGTGTTTTGATCCCAATGCTTTTGTCATGATGGATTATCGCTTTCAACAT
>JBBSOJ010000175.1:0-7172 GCA_038259855.1 Flavobacteriales bacterium | reverse complement strand
GTATACATCATGCCTTCAAATTCTGCGGATGCTGTTGGTGCTAACTCGCATTGTGAGATTGTGCCTGTGGTTGTCGCGATGACAAATTCATCATTCAGGTCTGCTGCAAAACCCAACGTCACGTTGACACTTCCTTTAAAAATGGCATTTGTGCCAGTGATTGCCAATACGTCATATTGCGTACCCGAAGTCAAGCCATTCAACTCGACATCCAACACTGATGATGATTCGGATTCAAAATTTCCATTGACAGAAAGTATCCCTGGAGAACCGCCTGGTGTAAATGTTCCATTGTTTGTAAAATTAGCTGTTGACGGAATATTTATTGTTGCAATTCCCTTTACGATACCATCAACATTATTTGTAAATCCCAATGAATTTCCAAAACTCAAAATCCCAACCGCAGCATCAATAATGCCTGAATTATTTACAGTTGTAAAAACTTGTGTGGTTCCGGTTCCGGAAGATTTTGTAAGTAAACCAAAATTATTGAGAATGCGTGATGTACTTGTGTTATGGTTAATCTCTCCAGCATCGGACTGCAGATCGAGCACACCACTAATTTCATTGTTAAATATACCATCGTTGATATATAAATCACCAGTATCTACAATATTAAAGTTGCCTTCATTTGATAACGTTGTAACGCCAATTATAAATTTGTTGTTGGTAGTTGGTAGATAAATTAGGCTCTTGTTTACCAATGTCCCGCCGCCAGTCAGAATTCCAAAAGACCAGCTTACACCATCATCTCCGGTAAAATCTAAAATTGCGGTCGTGGAAGCTGGAACCGTTACAGTGCCTGTCCATGCGATTTCACCATCCAAATTACCTGTAAGTGTTCCTGCCAATACAGTTGTGGAGTTCCATTCTAAATAGCTACCAGAGGCAACATTGTATATCCCATCGGTTAGATTCTTGTCTAGAGAACTGAAAATTAGATTGCCACTTTCAACACTTATGATACCACCAGCATTGTTGTTCAAAATAGTTTGAATAAACACATTTCCGGGACTTGTGGTTTTCTTAATAAGCCCGAAATTGTTCAGAACGCGAGAAGTGCTTGTATTATGGGTAATATTTCCGGCATCAGCCTGCAAATCAAGCACACCATCAACTTCATTTGTGAAAACGCCATCATTTATATATAAATCGCCGCTATCATTGAGGATGACGTTATTTTGGTTGCTCAAAGTCGTCATTCCTATTATAAATTTATTATTGGTGGTCGGAAGAAACATGAGACTGTTATTCACCAAAGTGCCACCTCCATCAAGACTTCCATTAGACCAACTCACACCACTATCACCGGAAAAATCCAAAGTAGCTGTAGTGTTTTCTGGTACGGACACTATGTTCGTCCAAGCAATCTCACCGTTTAAAGTTCCTGTCAGTGTACCCGAAAGAATTGTATTGGTTCCCCATTCCAAATAGCTTCCATCAACAACATCGTAAATACCGTTTGTAAGATTTTTATCCAGTGAATTTAAAATCAGGTTGCCACTTTCTACGCTAATCATACCTCCCAAATTGTTCAATACAACGCTAATAATCGCATTTCCATCACTATTCGTTTTCTTTATGATTCCAGAATTGTTCAATATGCGAGATGCACTCGTATTGTGGGTAATATTTCCTGAATCCTCTCGTAATTCCAATATGCCATCAACTCCATTATTAAATATGCCATCATTGATGTACAAATCGCCACTATCATTTATAATGAAATTATCCTGATTTTCTAAAGTTGTCTGACCTACAATAAATTTGTTGTTGGTGGTTGGAAGATAAATAAGGCTGTTGTTCAAAAGCGTTCCTCCACCGGTTAAATTTCCATTTGACCAGCTTACGCCCTCATTACCAGTAAAATCAAAAACAGCAGTCGTGGTTGTTGGCACTGTTACGGTACCTGTCCAAGCGACCTCACCTTGCAGGTTACCTGTGAGAGTTCCTGCCAAAAACGTATTGTTTCTCCATTCTAAAAAACTACCGTTAAAAACATTATAGGTACCATTGGTCAGATTCTTGTCTAGCGAGGCGAATATAAGATTCCCGCTTTCAACACTAATAGTGCCTCCCAAATTATTTAAAACAACATTGATAAAGGCATTTCCTGTACTGGTCGTTTTTTTAATGATTCCAGAATTGTTCATGACACGTGATGTACTTGTATTGTGATTGATATCACCTGAATCACTCTGCAAATCAAGAATTGCTCCGCTCATGTTATTGAAAATGCCATCATTGATATAAAGATCACCACTATCGGTTATCATGAACATACCTTGATTTTCCAATGTCGTCTCACCTACTATAAATTTGTTGTTGGTGGTTGGAAGAAAAATAAGGCTATTATTCACTAAAGTTCCGCTACCAGTAAGAATGCCATTTGACCAACTAACGCCGCTATTGCCAGTAAAATCAAATACTGCTGTGGTAGCGACTGGGACTGTTACAGTTCCTGTCCAAGCTAGTTCTCCATTTAGAACACCTGTCAATGTTCCTGACAAAACGGTATTCCCTCCCCATTCCAAATAGCTTCCATCAACAACGTCGTAAATACCATTCGTAAGATTTTTATCCAATGAATTAAAAATCAGATTACCACTTTCAACACTAATGGTACCTCCCATATTGTTCAAAAGAACACTAATGATAGCATTCCCGGTACTAGTTGTCTTTTTAATAACTCCCGAATTGTTCAACACTCTAGAAGTACTTGTGTTATGGGTAATATTCCCAGAATCGTCCTGCAAATCCAAAATACCACCACTCTGATTATTGAATATACCATCATTGATATATAGATCGCCACTATCAGAAATATTGAAAGTTCCTGCATTATTGAACGTGGTAAATCCCACAATAAACTTATTGCTGGTTGTTGGCAAATTAAAAGTACCGTTGTTTGTTAATGTTCCTCCTCCAGTAAGCGTTCCCGCAGACCAAACCACTGTGGCGTTGGCACTGATAGTGGATGCATTGGTAAAACTCAAATCGCTGAAGATGTTAAGGGTCGAGTTCCCTTGCACAACAATCGATTTTGTAGTTCCTGCAACATTCAAACTGACCGTGAATCCCGTGGGAATCACCACATCATTTAGCGCAGTTGGCACTGCATTTAAGCTCCAATTGGCAACCATGTTCCAATTGATGTTGTCACCAGCACCAGTCCAAGTATTGGTCTGAGCAAAAAGCGTTACGGATAACGCAAATAGCATAAAAAATAGTAAGGATTTTTTCATAATTAATTATTTAATGGATTAATAGCTTGTTTTATGTATATCGAAATAATTAAAAAAGGTCATCATTTCCTTTTGTTCAAGAAAGGATCCACGTTCTCTTTCCGGAGTCATCTATATGATCATTTTTAGATGTGCTGAACGTATAGCGTTCAGTTTCTAATAATAATTTTGGATTTGACATATGGAATTTTAGTTATATTAGATTCTAAATTCTTGTAATATGTTCACGGTCAAAGTAGAAAGTCCGCTCATGGCACATTGCCAACACTTGGTAAAGACCACGAATTTTGGAAATAGGTATACTGCCAATGGTAATGAAGAACAACAGCTGACTGGCATCATTGGTCAATCGGTCGTTATGGATGGCTTCGGACTTGGTTATGTCGATGGTAACATCGGCTTCGATAATGGCGTTGATCTAATGATCAATTCAAAAAAAGTGGACGTCAAGACCATGGGTAGAACAACTGATGTCAAACTGTCCTACACCAATAATTTTTTAAAGTTTCAGGATTATTTTGAAACAGAAATTTATATATTCTGTAGCTATCATAAGCTAAAAAAGGAAGTCACTGTTTGTGGATGGATTGATAAAAACAGCTTTTGTCGCATGCGGACACTTTATCCTAAAGGTAGCACACGCACCAGATCTGATGGAAGCACGTTTACCACGTTTTCAGATTTATATGAAATTGATATTAAACACCTCAACGTAGTTAGTAGTTTCAACGATTTAAAAGCCCAAATAGATGCGCTATAAGTACTTCACAAATCATCAGTTCAATGAGTATTTATTTGTAAGGATTTTTACTGCTGGAATTTTTACTGCACCAATAAGATCCCATTGTTAATAACATGTTGATAACAACCTCCCGATCCCGCCTGCAAGCGGGTATTTTTAGTAATTTTATACTTCCAAAGACTTGCCACGACCTATTTGTATAAGCGTTTTAATAACTATGAAGCACGTTTTTTTGTTTTTGCCCTTATTTCTTCTATTTGCAGGTTTAGGTTTAGCACAAGAGACAACTATTAATCATAGGGTTGAAAGCGGAGATACCGTTTTTAAACTATCGAGAACCTATAATGTTTCCCCTCAAGAAATATATGATCTCAATCCTGGTTCGGAAGACATCATCAAAATTGGAGAAGAGCTTACCATTCCTAAATCGACCAGCGCCATAAATCAATCAAATAAAGCATCGAATGCTGATGTCATCACATATGCCGTTGTATATGGCGATACAAAATTCAGTTTGGCAAAACGATTTGGCATTTCTGTAGAAGCACTCGAACAACAAAATCCACACACAAAAAACGGTCTTCAGGCAGGGCATATTCTGAAGATTGACGGTCAAAAAAAATCATCTCCAAGTGGTGATTTTACAATTATAAAAACACATTCTGTGCTCAAAGGTCAAACCCTATGGGGCATATCCAAAGCAAATGGTATCACTGTTGAAGAACTTGTTAATGCGAATTCAGATATCTTAAGAGGCATTCTTCAAATAGGGCAACTACTTAAAATTCCTGATGTCAGTGAGAATAGATCAAATTCTGATTCCTATTTGGTACAACGTGGAGACACCAAATTTGGGCTTGCAAAAAAATATAACATTTCCATCGCCGAGTTAGAAGATCAAAATCCACAGATCAAGAAGTTACTGATGGCCGGACAGACTATAAAAATACCAACTGATCAAGATGACATTGAAACCAATGTGGCCAACGATACTGTAGAAACAGAGAATGGCATCACAAAAGTTGATGTTGAGTCTAATTCTGAAGCGCCTGAAATATCAGAGATATCTCAAGAATTTCAAAATACCGACACAATAGTCGATACAACGCAGAATAAAGAATCAGATCCGCCTTTTACTTCGGTAGCGTCAGATTCCACAGACTCTGATGTTCCAAAGATCATTGTTGATTCCACTGCCATTACCAAGACGCCCATTCTGCCTTTAGAATCAACTATTTATGTCAACTATGAAATTAAAGCAAAGGAGACGCTTTATGGACTTTCCAAAAAAGCGGGAATGCGCATTTCTGAATTCGTGGAATTAAATCCTCAACTAGTAAATGGAGCTAAAATTGGTATGATCATACAAATGCCAACTTCGTCATCAGACGATCCAACGACATTGGTAACTACAGGTCAGCCAACAGAAGAAAAGTATCAAAGATATTCGGATCTTACAACATCCATTGAGACCACAAAAAAGAACAAATTACTTATAGTATTGCCTTTTTCAGAGACAAAATACAATCTTGAATTGAACCTCAATATTGGTTACAGTGAGGTAAAGGACGATTTTATTAAGTCGCATCTCGATTTTTATAGAGGCTCAAAAATCGCACAGGATTCGGTTAGAGCTTTAGGATTGGATTTTAATATTGACATTCTAGAAACTAACGATAATTCGAAAAACACAAAGGCAATATCCCTGACAAAAGAAGCCAACCTAGAAAATTATGATGCCATCATGGTCCCCTTTTATGAAAATGATTTGGAAGGAATTGCTGGGTTAATTCAAGATAAAAACATCCCTCTTATAACGGTTTCCAAAATGATAAAATATGTCGAGGCTGATAATATTTATAATGCCCTACCTAGTTTAAATACTAAACGTGAGACCATATTAAATTATATTTCAAAACAGAATGGTAATCTCATTGTAGTGTGCGATGTGAACAGAAGTGAAAGTAAAACCTTTATAACGAGCAAAATTCCGAATGCTATTTTTATTGAAGTCAATAAAAAAGGAACCTATGACACCGATGAATTAATTTCGCAACTTGATTCCGATAAAACCAACTATGTGATTTTGGAAAGTGAAAAAAACAGTGTCTTTTTGAGCACTACAAATGCTTTATTAGGTCAATTGTCGAAATATTCCATTCACTTGACACTATTGGATAAATCATTATTGCCAAGTACCGACAATGTCTCAAATAAACGTTTCATCATTTTACAGATGATGTATCCATCTCTGACATCTATAGTCGAAACTTCTCTTTCAAATAAATTCACGACATCTTATAAAAACCTATATGGCATTGAACCATCCGAAAATGTAAAATTTGGTTTTGATTTGACATACGATACCCTACTTCGCTTGTCCCAAGCACATGATTTTCAGTCTTCAGCTACAAATGATGTCACAGAATATACGATCCTAAAGTTAGATTATAAACCGACCGATCAGGGCTCATTTGATAATCATGGCGTGTATATAATTCAGTATAATTCAGACGGTAGTATAAAAGAATTAAAATAAATCTACGACGTTTCGTTTATTCTTTTAAATTTGTACAACCGATTTTTTGGCATTTCGTCGGATTTTTTTTTAATTTGAGTCTACTTATGATCTTACGCAAGTCTATATTTGGTTTTAAAAGTCTAGTGACTGCCATTGTCTTTTTGATGATAGGTTTTAACCAGATAGCAGCACAATGCCCTACTGTTAATATACCAACTCAAACCTTTTGCGATGTTCAAGCGCCTACTATTTCAAGTTTAGTCGCAACGAATAATGGCAACGGCGTGCGGTGGTATGCCACCGCAACCTCCTTGACAGCCCTATCTGCGGGTACGGGTTTACTTAATGGAGAAGATTATTATGCAGATGACAATTCAGGCACTTGTGGTACGAGACAACGTGTTGATGTCATTATTTATCGAACACCCACTGGCTTAAATTTTCAAGGTGTTTGCGTCGATAATCCGATGGAAGCCACGATAGCGGACTTGGTGGCCAATGGAAATGATATTCGATGGTACAATGTTCCGAATGGTGGATCGCCATTACTATCAAGCACCATCCTGTCAGATAATACGATTTATTATGCCGATCAATCGAACCCAGTAACAGGCTGTAGAACTTCTAGACTATCGGTGTTTGTAAACGTCGGCGTCGTTCCTGT
>JBBSOJ010000174.1:0-7195 GCA_038259855.1 Flavobacteriales bacterium | reverse complement strand
ATCATTTTCTTTATATTCTGGTTGATGGTCAAACTGATCGAGGTCAAAGTTACCACCCAGCTCCTTATTGATCCGCGTTAAGATGTTAAAATTGAATCGCTTCGTAATTCCTTGGCTGTCATTATATGCAGGAAGCACAATAGAGGCATCCTTAATCAAATCCACGCCCAATAAAACCTTGTCATTTTTATGAAGTGAAGCGCCTAATTTGTTAGCGAAATCTTTTGATTTCTCGTCACTTAAGTTCCCAATATTTGATCCTAAAAACAGGACGACTTTTGGATGTTTTATTTGCTTTAAAGATTTCAACACCTCAAAGTAATCACCTTGCATTTTTTCTATGGGAATATCAATCTCCGATATGATCGATGCTTCCAAGTGCGCTAGAGCGTTATCAGAAATATCAATTGGTACATATTTAAAATCATAGTCTGACTGCTTCAAGACCTTTAATAATTCCTTCGTTTTCGTACCGTCGCCAGCACCCAATTCTATTAGTTCAAAATAATTATTTTTTTGAAGTTTAAGCGCTTCAATAATGGCATGGGTTTGATTTTTAAATATATCAAATTCCGCTTTAGTCAAATAGTATTCGGGCATATTCATAATTTCCACGAATATAGCGTCGCCTATTTTATCGTAAAAATATTTTGAATTCAAATATTTGGATGTCGCACTCAAACCGGAGTCCACGTCTTTTTTAAAAGTATCTATCATGTTATTTTGCAAGTCTAATTCCGGAAAATTGCCATTGTGTTTGTGGTGGGAAAAAATTTCTATAAGTAGTTCGGCTATGGCCTTCTGCTGTTGCACTTGAAGCGCCTCGAAGTACCATTTGATTCATCATAAATTTCCCATTGTATTCGCCAACAGCGCCTTCGGCCGTTTTGAAATTTGGGTAGGGCAGATAGGCACTATTGGTCCATTCCCATCGTGTTCCCCAGTTAAAATTCAGTGAGGCCACTTCCCATTCGAATTCCGTTGGTAATCTGCAACCGGACCATTCAGCAAATGCAGCAGCTTCATAAAGTGAAATGTGGCATAGAATGTCATCCATCTCTACTTTTCGTAATCCTGAAAGCGTATATTGATACCAGACGTCTCCTTTTTTCTTCCAATACAATGGCTTGGAGATATCTTGGGTTTGCACCCAATGCCAGCCTTCATCTAACCAGAAGTTGGCAGTTTCATATCCTTTATCTTCCATAAATTGTATGAACTCTCCGTTGGTCACTAGACCTTTGGAAATTTTATAGGGTTCTAAAAATACGCGGTGTCTATTAAGTTCGTTGTCAAAACTGAATGTTTCAGCATCATGACCAATGTGGTAAATTCCTTCTGGAATCTCATTCCAACCCGTTTCCGAGTTTTTGTGACTGACAAAGTTGGAATCCGATAGTTTTGGGTACAGAGGATTACAGGAGAAGGTGTATTTTAAATCTGTGACTAAAAGCTCTTGATGTTGCTGCTCGTGGTTGATACCGAGAATGATCAAGGTCTCCAAATCACTAGAAACAGTCGCCTCCAGTAAATTTGAAATATGGTCGTCAACATATTTTCGATATTCGAAGATCCGTTCAGCGCTAGGCCGCGTGATCAAACCGCGATGGTGTCTTTCAATTCGTTCTCCAATGCTGTTATAATAGCTATTGAATAAAAACGAAAAATCAGTATCAAAAACCACGTAGCTTTTATCAAACTGCTTTAAGATCATTTCCTCAAAAAACCAAGTAGTATGGGCGATATGCCATTTTGGAGGACTTGCAAAATCTGCAGATTGTGGTGTAAAGTCTTCGGGTTGTAAAGGTTGACATAGGTGTTCCGTTCGTTGTCGGGTCTTTAGGTAGTTATTTAAGAGAGCTGTCATAGAAAATCAAAGATACGCATGATAGATCAAAAAGTAAACGAGAATTTTTAAATGGGTCAATTTTATAGTGAAAGGAACACCAATTCACTTCCGTAAACAAAATAATCCTCAATCTGAATGAATCAAATTAAGGATTATCTAATGATATTGTGATAAGAGTATAAAGCGTTTTATACTGAAATGATGGCAATGTGATTAAGCCATGACCTCATTTTTCTTTACTTTTCTATAAATAAAATTATTGAAAATATTGCGTTTTGCAAAGCGAGTTAGTTTATCAGATTGGTAAAACTTTACGAATAATGCCTTGTCTACTCCAAAAAACTCATAGGTATTGCCATCCAAAAACGTCAATTCCAAAACCAGTCCTTTGTGCTGCCAGTCTACGATAGGAGATGCAACAGTGTTTGTAAATTCATCCAAATTTGCAGCTTTGGTCTCTGGAGCAATGCTCACCAAAAAATGATACCCATCAATGATTTGACGACTTTTCAATTCTGCTTCAATCGCTTTGTCATCTCCAGCTTGAAATTTATCAGGGTGCCATTCTTTTACCAAATTTCTATAAGTTGATTTTAGTTCCTTAAGATCAATCGTTGTTTCGACTTTGAATAATTTCTTGTATTCGTTGATACGTTTCATATTGGGCATTTAATTTTTGCAGGTGCAAAAGTAAGCATTTATATGACTTGATTATCAACTCATTTGTAAATTCTTTCTGAAGGTTCGTAATTGACTTTTAAAACGTGAATTGGATCGTACCCAACCTTGTTTATTACAGAATCAATAACGATTTATTTTGATAAATAACTCAAACAATGCTGTCTTATTTCTTTAGATTTGCAGCGCAATTTTTTAAGCTTTTAGATATGATTTCAGTAGATAGTTTAGCGGTAGAGTTTGGTGGTACATCCTTATTTAGTGATGTGTCATTTACGATCAATCCGAATGATAAAATTGCATTGATGGGGAAGAATGGTGCAGGAAAATCGACGATGATGAAAATCATTGCAGGCGAGCAAAAAGGAACGCGTGGTCATGTTCGTTTTCCAAAGGATGCGATCATCGCTTACTTACCACAGCATCTTTTGACTGAAGATGAATGCACTGTGTTTGAGGAAGCGTCCAAAGCATTTGCGCACATATTTAAAATGCGCGATGAGATGGACACCCTCAACAAAGCTTTGGAAACGCGCACCGATTACGAATCGGACGAATACATGGCGATCATAACCAAAGTGTCAGATCTAGGGGAAAAGTATTATGCTCTGGAAGATGTGAATTATGATGCTGAAGTCGAGAAAGCATTAGGAGGTTTGGGTTTCAAAAGAGAGGATTTTACAAGACAAACCAGTGAATTTAGCGGTGGATATCGCATGCGAATTGAGCTCGCAAAAATCTTGTTGCAAAAGCCAGATTTGATTCTGTTGGATGAGCCTACGAATCATATTGACATTGAGTCCGTCATTTGGTTGGAAGATTTTCTTCTTAATAAAGCCAATGCTGTGATGGTCATATCTCATGACAAGGCCTTTATTGATAATATTACCAACAGAACCATTGAGGTGACTATGGGCCGTATTTATGATTACAAGGCTAATTATTCGCATTATTTGCAATTGCGTGAAGACAGACGTTCTCATCAAATTAAAGCCTATAATGAGCAACAACGATTCATTGCAGATAACATGGCATTTATTGAACGATTTAAAGGGACATATTCTAAGACCAACCAAGTCAATTCCCGCGAAAAAATGCTCGAAAAGTTGCAGCCAATTGAGATTGACGAAATTGACACCTCCGCTTTAAAATTGAGATTTCCAGCGGCGCAACGTTCTGGAGATTATCCTGTGGTCGTGAAAGATCTGTCGAAGACGTATGGTGAACATGTTGTATTCAAAGACGCCAATATGTCCATCTTTCGTGGTGAAAAAGTGTCATTTGTAGGTCGAAATGGCGAAGGAAAATCGACTATGATCAAGGCTATTTTAGGGCAAATAGAGGTCGAGGGGCATTGCGCACTAGGGCACAATGTAAAAGTTGGCTATTTTGCTCAAAACCAAGCATCGCTATTGGATGAAGGATTGACTATTTTTCAAACCGTAGACGAAGTCGCCGATGGTGATGTCCGAACTCAAATAAAGAATATTCTGGGTCGCTTTATGTTCAAAGGCGATGACATCGATAAAAAAGTAAGCGTGTTATCTGGAGGAGAAAAGACACGTTTGGCCATGGTGAAGTTACTTTTAGAACCTGTCAATCTGTTGATTCTCGATGAGCCAACCAATCATTTAGATTTAAAATCGAAAGACGTGTTGAAAGAAGCGCTTTTGGATTTTGATGGCACTTTAATTTTGGTGTCGCACGATCGGGATTTTCTTCAAGGCCTATCCCAAAAGGTGTTTGAATTTAAGGATCAACGCGTTATTGAGCACTTTGAAACTATTGATGATTTCTTAATTAGAAATAGGATTGAGAATTTGAAGCAAATCGATTTGAAAAAATAAGGATTTACAAAAGACTTATGAATTGTTTCATGCCAACCGTGGCACTTTCGGAAATTACAGTCAAATGTTTATGACTGTCCAATGTTGGGTTGGGATCTATAACGTAGGTTGGGGTTCCATCTGGCACATAATGCATCAAACTCGCAGCCGGATACACCTGCATTGAGGTCCCTATAATCAATAAAATATCAGCTGTTTCACAAATATCCATGGCAATGTCAATCATAGGAACGGGCTCCCCAAACCAAACAACATGAGGACGCAATTGATGACCTTTTGGGCATACATCTCCCAAAATGATATCACCATCACAATCAAAAAAGGTGAATTCGTCAGCGACACTTCTTGATTTCATCAATTCACCATGCAAATGGATCACATCAGTACTGCCAGCTCGCTCATGCAGATCATCCACGTTTTGAGTAATAATACTTACTTTATAAGTGGTTTCTAGAGCGGCCAAATCAAAGTGTGCAGAATTCGGACCAACTTCCAGCAATTGCTTTCGGCGTTGATTGTAGAAATCCAATACCAATGTTGGGTTTGCCCGAAATCCTTCAGGCGTAGCAACATCCATAACATCATGACCTTCCCATAAACCGTCAGCATCCCTAAACGTTTTTATGCCACTTTCTGCGCTAATACCGGCACCACTTAATACTACGATGTGCTTCATTTTTATCAATTAAGTTATCAATTACGGTAAATATAGAGACATGATGCTAAATGAGCAAACAACAATTTGATATAAGCCAAGTAGAGGACATAACAATTGTTAGTTTTGCTGTGAACTCAAATTAAAACATTTTATGAAAAACATTTTAAAAACATTAGTAGTATTTATTTCTATCGCAACTTTATCGAGCTGTAGTAGTGATGATGACAATAACACCATTGTAGGGCCGAGCCCGACTGGTGATTCAAAAACCTATCAATTAGGCTCTGTTGCTGATCCGTCCATTTCAGGAACCGCTAAATTTATTAAAAATACAGACAATTCTACGACCATTGAATTGCAATTGAATGGAACGCCAGCAGGCGGCATGCATCCAGCGCATATTCATTTTAACACTGCTGCAGAAAGTGGAGATATCGCTCTAACTTTAGGAGTCGTAAATGGTGACACAGGATTTAGTACAATCACGACGTCTACTTTAAATGATGATTCTCCAATTACTTATGAGCAATTGTTGAACTTTGATGGTTACATCAACGCTCACCTTAGTGCTGAACAATTAGGTACTTTAGTTGCTCAAGGCGATATAGGTCAGAATGAATTGACAGGAACTGCAAAATCTTACGCTTTAGGGTCTGTTGCAATCCCAAGTATTAGTGGAAGCATCGAATTTGCTGAACGTGTGAATGGCGAAGCTTTAGCGACAATTGAATTGGTAGGAACTCCAGATGGTGGTATTCACCCAGGACACATCCATAGCAATACAGCCGCTGAAGGTGGTGATATCGTGTTTACCTTCAATCCAGTAAATGGTGATACAGGTGTTAGTAAAACAAATGTTGCTAGATTGGATGATAATACTTCTTTCGGCTATGATGACGTTTTAGAGGTGGATGGTTACGTGAATATTCATGTAAGCGCTGCAGACTTAGGAACATTAGTAGCACAAGGCGATATTGGACAAAACGAATTGACTGGTACATCTGTAACATATGACTTAGCGTCTGTTGCATTACCAACGATTTCTGGGACGGTTAAATTTTCTCAACGTGTCAATGGTGAGGCTTTGGCTAAAATTGAATTGATTGGAACACCAGATGGTGGTTCACATCCAGCGCACATTCATGCGGGAAGTGTAGCTACATCGCCTGGAGCAATCATTTTCAGCTTCAATCCTGTTGTTGGTGATACTGGCGTAAGTTTAACAAATGTCGCCACGTTGGATGATGAGACTGCTTTTGGTTACAGTGACGTATTAACTGTAGATGGTTATGTAAACGTACATTTAAGTGCTGATGACTTAAGTACTTTAGTTGCCCAAGGCAATGTAGGTGCGAACGATTAAATTTTATATATATTTATTAAAAAACCTGATGGAAACATCAGGTTTTTTTATTTTTATAACATGATAGATATTGAATTAATTGAACATTTAGAAACTTTCATAACAGCCTCAAGAAAAGATAAATTTGCAAACGTATTATCGCAACGGACAAAGCATTTTACAGTTGCCACGGAAGATGTCTTCCAACTACACAATACAAGCGCGGTAATGAGAACCTGTGACGTGTTTGGAATTCAAGAACTGAATATTATAGAAGAAGTCAATTCTAAACGTATAGATGGTGAAATTGCGATGGGCGCACAAAAGTGGGTTGATCTCAATAGGTTTGACTCCGTAAAAGAAGCTATAGCTGCGCTTGAAAAGAATCACTATCAAATTGTTGCGACAACGCCACATACCAACGATATCAATCTTGAGGATTTTGACGTCTCAAAAAAGTCGTGTTTTTTCTTCGGAAGAGAAACAGAAGGTTTATCTCAAGAAGTCTTGGAACATGCAGATTGTTTTTTAAAAATACCAATGGTCGGCTTTACGGAGAGTCTAAATATTTCTGTGTCGGCGGCAATCATACTTCAGAATGTGACGTCGAAATTAAAGCAATCCAACGTGCATTGGGCATTATCAGAAGAAGAACAATTGGAAAAACGTCTTGACTGGTTGCGAAAATCGATTAAAAGTTACGATATGATTGTTGAAAGATTTAATGAGAATAGATAATTCTGATAGTTCAAGTTATTACTTTCTCAAACCTCAAACCTCAAACCTCAAACCTCAAACCTCAAACCTCAAACCTCAAACCT
>JBBSOJ010000173.1:0-7240 GCA_038259855.1 Flavobacteriales bacterium | reverse complement strand
TTCAGATTCTCAATGTTAAGTTAATGTTACCAAAACGTTTGATTAATGTAAAATAATCTCTATATTTGTTAAGTCACTATTAATTTAAAACCCAAATAAACATGAAAAATATACTAATACTAACAATGTTATTATTCACTTCGATCTCTTTTGCGCAAAAGGATAGAACACTTGAGTTGAATAAAGAAACAAATTTAATAGAGGTTGTTTATTTCCACGATAATGGAATGATTAGCCAAACTGGTTCCTATACTACCGATGGACAGTTGGAAGGTGATTGGTTGAGCTACGATGCCGATGGAAAAAAAATTGCTTCAGCGCAATATGATAATGGACAAAAAGTGGGTAAATGGTTTTTTTGGACCAATGATACTTTGAAAGAGGTCGATTATTCTGATAATGCAATTTCTAGTGTTAGTGAATGGACAAATACATCTTCTCTTGCTTTGCGCAATTAGAAATTCATAAAGTTTACCAAACAAAAAATGCATCCTTTTTCGAGGATGCATTTTCTTTTAAATTTTTTAATTCGTTTAGTTGTTTATCCAAGAAAAATCAGATTCAACAACTGTTGATGATACAAACGTTCCAGCCTCGTTAGCATTAACCCCATCAATTATCAAATTTGAAGCAGGTGCGCTATCTCTAAAATCAAATTTAGTTGTAAATCCAGTTAATGTCAAACCGTTGATAGTTGCACCTGAATTGTTTTTTATTTGAATTCCGGTTCCACCTGTTGTAGATACTGCTGTAAAGTTAACTAATGTAGGATTTCCATTAACACCGTCAGCTTCAATTGCAGTTGAGAATCCAGACACAGTTAGTTTAACGAACGTGTTGGTCAAAGTTCCATTCCATCCTTCTGTCCAATCTACAGAGTCATCCTCTAAATTTTCAGCATAAAAGTTAGTTACATTAACTGTTCCACCAAAAAATTCAATACCATCATCGGCACCGTTGATAACGGCAACGTTTTGGATTGAAGTTCCAGAACCAACCGCATATAAGGTAAGTCCGTTAAATTGAGATTCTGCATTAATTTGAGCACCAGTATTTCTTAATATCAAATAATTGATATTACCAGAATCATCAGTATCAACACTGCCACCATAAATCAAACCACCAACTTCTGCGATCGCATTAGCACCTTCAGTAGTTGTGGCATTTCCACAAATTAATAATCCACCCCAATTATTGCCATCGTCAGATCTCATAACCACAGGGTTTGCTGCGGTACCTTGAATATCAATACTAGCACCCTTTAATACAGCTAAATAGTTAGCAGTACCTGATTGTGAAATGATTTCTGTACCGGCAGGAATTGTTAATGTTGCACCACTGTTAACCAATACTGGTCCGCTGATGGTATAGGCTACAGATGGATCTAAAGTGAGGTTTGAAGTAATATTTGCTGATAGTTGAATACCGTCCCCGATAGTAGCGTCAGTTACCCAAGAAAATGTACTTGCGTTCGTAGAACTTGTACTATATGCTGAATCTGAAGCGTCGGCACCATCAATCTGTAAGTTTGAAGCAGGTGCAGCATCTCTAAAGTCAAATTGTGTATCAAATCCTGTAAGAGTCAAACCATTAATGCTTGCTCCCGAATTATTTTTTATTTGAATAGCAATACCACCAGTAGAAGAAATTGCAGTAAAATTATTTAAAGTTGGGTTGCCATTAACTCCGTCAGCTTCAATAGCAGTTGAGAAACTTGCAATGGAGTTGAAAACATACGTGTTGCTTAAAGTACCGTTCCAACCTTCTGTCCAATCTACAGCATCATCCTCAAGGTTTTCAGCGTAGAAATTAGTGACATTAACAGTTCCGCCAAAAAATTCAACACCATCATCAGTACCATTAATTACAGCAACGTTGTCAATAGTAGTTCCAGAACCAACACCATAAAGCGTCAATCCATTAAATTGTGATTCAGCATTAATTTGAGCACCAGAATCTCTAATGATTAAATAATCAATATTTCCAGAACTGTCAGCGTTATCATTTCCACCATAAATCAATCCAGCAACCTCGGCTGTCGCGTTAGCTCCTTCAGTAGTAGATGAATTACCACAAAGTAAAAGTCCTCCCCATGAACCAGCGGCTCCATTTGATCTCATGATTACAGGATTAGCGGCTGTACCCTGTACGTCTATTTCTCCACCTTGTAAAACAGCTAGATAATTTCCTGTTCCAACTTCTGATACAATTTCAGTACCAGCTGGAATTGTTAACTTGACGCCACTTGCCACTAAAACGCTACCTCCAATAGTGTATTGAAGCGTTGGATCTAAAGTTCTGTCAGCTGTTATTGTACCGATAAGTATTGTTTCTGACCCAGGAGGATTTGTAACAGTACCGCCATCATCATCGCTTCCGCATGATGTAAATAATAGTCCCGCCATTATGGATAGACTTAATAGTTTTTTAAAAGTTTTCATCATTTTAAAGTTTAATTGTTTAATTATTATTGCTTGCTAGTTTGAAATTATTAAAAAGTGTAACTAATATTTAATCTCGTGTCAATACCCGTGCTGTATGACAATACAGTTCTTTCAGATTGTATACGATCTACAGCAGATTCTATTAACTGAACTCTTTTAATCGTTGGATTTAATAAGTTTTTTGCGGTCAGACCTATCGACCAATGTTGGTTGATTTCCTTATTGAAGATAAAATCCAATACAACGAATCCTTTTTCTGTAATTTCACCGTTGTAGAATACCTCTGGTTGGCTCTGATTTCTTGGTGCACCCAGGGAATAGATTCTATCAGATGCATAATTGCCTGCCAACGTGAAAACATAAGGATATCTATCACCAGTATCGAGCGTCATTGCTAAATTTGTAATCCAATCGGAAGCACCTTCTAATCCTATCTCTGTTTTATCACCATATCTGAAGGTTCTTAATAAGCCCCCATTATCATCCCTAACTTCCTTTAAATCCTGAATGTGATCTATATAAGACACGTTACCAGATAATTTTAAGTTGGGTAAGGAATCTCGCTTTTTGATAATATATACTCGTCCTTCAAGCTCTACACCAAATACTGTGGCTTCATTACCTGCATTGAAGAATGAAAACACATTTTCTCCTCCACGTTGAAGCGTTCGGTTAATAGGATCTTGAATTTGTTTGTAAAACCCGGTTAAAGAAAGTATCTCATCGCTACTTGGGAACAATTCAAATTTTAAGTCGATATTTAGATTTTTTGAAGCTTCGACATCAGGATTTCCTTGAGAAACTAAATTTTCTGGAGATACGTACTGAAACGGTGCGATTTCTTTAAATTCAGGTAACGTTTGGCTTAAACTACCGGCGAGTCGAACGGCAAAATCATCAGTAATACTGTATTTTAAATTAACTGCAGGATAAATACGTTCGTAATTTTGATTAGAAATTCCTACCCTTGCCAAACCAGTTTGAGGATTCACATAGTTACCAACATCAAAACCTACATTGATATCGTCATTTTGATACCTTAGTCCGAGTTCTGCTGTAAATTTATCAAATACACCAATGAAGTCAACAAAACCAGAATAAGAAACCAATTCACCATCATAGGTGTCTGGTTGAAGTGTATTTATTAAAAGCGTCCCACTATCAAAATTATTTTGAGTGAAGATTGCTGATATATCATCAATAGATGCTGGGTTTATTGCATCAGTAAATGCTTCTTCTACACCTATAAATTGGGATATGAAATCTCTTTGTTTGTTCCTGTAATTTCCACCAAAAGTCACTTTGTATAAGGCATCACCATCTTCATTATCTTTCAAAATAATTTCATCTTGAATTCTTGCATTATATTCGGTGTCGGTAATGTCTTGTGCAGATTTACGTTGTTGAAAACCTCCTGTAAATCCAAGTTGAATACGGTCATCTTCATTTAAAATGTTAACCTCATTTCTTATTCGGTTAGGTTCGTTTGCGGTTACATAATTATAACCCGCGGCCCACTCTACCGTATTTTTATCCGAAAACTTATGCTCACCAATAAGTTGTGTTATGGATAACATCGTGTTTTTCAAGTTCTGGTCTCTAACGAATTGAAATCCTTCTTGTGGTCCATCTAATTCTTCGAAAAATACTGCACCACCCGATCTACCAGCTTCATACGTCTCTTCAAAAACTTTATTGATTACAAAAGAATTGAAGCTAAGCTTGTTTTTATCATTAAACTTGTATTGGCTATGGAACATGCCTGTTGTATTTATTTCACGTCTCCATTTTATGTTATCACCATCAGGGACAGAATCTCGCAAATTTCCTTGATCGTATTGTCTGAATGAGCCTTCTAAATATTCGTGTTCAACAGATTGACCTCCACTGAAATATAACTTCAGTTTTCTATTTTCACCAACAATGCCGCCTGCATTAAAGCCAAACGCATGATCTATAGGGGATTGAATTTGTTGAGGAGACCAACTTTGCCCAACAAGAGCATTACCTAAATCGTTAATGTTATACGCTCTTGAATAGATTCCGAAATTAACATCACTGTTGTTGGCTGTTACTTTAAAATTATTATAAACGTTGCCCACATTACTGTTAACACCACCACCAAGACTGAACCCGAACTCTTTTTGTTTGGTGACTTCTTTCGAGACAATATCAATATTTCCAGAAGCTTGATCTGAAGAACTTTTAGGGGAAAAAGTCTTACTTATAGCAACGTTTTGGATAAAACGCGAAGGGAAAAGGCCTAAATCAATATTTTTCTTATCAATATTATCCGACGGTACTGATAAGCCGTTAAGAGTTGTTGTCAGATAGCGATCTCCAAGTCCTCTAACATAAAGCTGACCAGAGCCATCTGATTTGGATACTCCAGAAATTTTGGTTGTGGCTCCAGAAGCATCAGAAACACCTAACTGGGCCAGTTGAACAGCACCAATGCTCTCTTTAATTTCAACTGCCCTTTTTTGGTCCAAGAGTAAGGCTACTTCACTTTCTTTTCTAGAGGTTGTTGTAATTACGACTTCATCAAGCGACGCTGCGCTTGCGCCCATTGGGACATTTACAGTTGTTACTTTTCCCGTAATTACATTTATAGAAATTTCTTGACTTTCATAACCTACAAAACTATATTGTAAAGTATAGGTGCCCGGTGATAGGTTTTCAAAACTATAAAGCCCGTCTATGTCTGATGTTGTTCCTGTCGTTGTGCCTTTAATTAGGATATTTGCAAAAGGTAAAGGCTCGTCATTATATTCCTTATCCGTAAGTTTGCCCGCTATAGAACCTGTGCTTTGCGCAAAGCTGATTGAAGTTATTAGAATTGTAATAATCAATAAAATGTTTTTCATACCTCGATAGTAAATTTATTGGTGCAAAGAAACTCATACACTGTAAAGTCGATGTTAACTCAGGGTTAAACCTAATTCATCAAAAGGTTACCTTAATGTTATCTGACAGGTGTTATTTTGTTCATTGGAAACATTCACATAACATTGAAAAAAGCTAACTTGCCAATCAAGAATTTGAACTATGGTTTGGGAACAATTATTATCCTTAAAACGGTTTGGCGATACCAACAAACGGTTGAGAAAGGAGCAGGATGAAACGCGATTAGGTTTTGAAGTCGACTATGATCGAATCATATTTTCGTCAGAATTCAGGATATTACAAGACAAGACACAGGTCATTCCCTTGTCAAACACTGATTTTGTACACACAAGGTTGACCCATAGTCTCGAAGTAAGTGTTGTTGGAAGATCGATAGGTCGTAGAGTCGGACAGCGTTTGCTCCAGAAATATCCGCACCTCCAAAACATTCATGGATACCAAATCAATGATTTTGGTGCCATTGTGGCTGCTGCATCCTTGGCACACGATATTGGGAATCCACCCTTTGGACATTCCGGAGAAAAAGCCATCGGGGAATTTTTTAGAACAGGCCATGGCGCACGATTCAAGGAACAACTTACACCGAAAGAATATCAGGATCTTTGTGATTTTGAAGGCAATGCCAATGGTTTTAAAATTTTGACCGAAAGCCGAAAAGGCAGAGAAGGCGGTTTAAGATTGAGTTATGCTACGCTGGGAACGTTTATGAAATATCCCAAAGAGTCATTACCTAAAAAACCCACCAATCATATTGCAGATAAAAAATTCGGATTTTTTCAAAGTGAGAAGGAAGCATTTATTGAGGTAGCATCAGAATTAGGATTGAAACAGACCAGACATAAAGACGATATTAGTTATGCCAGACATCCTTTGACATTTTTGGTAGAAGCAGCCGATGACATATGCTATACAATCATTGATTTTGAGGATGGTATCAATTTAGGATGGATTCAGGAGGAGTATGCTCTAGAGTATTTAATCAACCTTGTGAGGGATACCATCAATAAGGATAATTATAACTCACTGACCAACACAGAAGATCGTATTAGCTATTTAAGGGCTTTGACGATCAATACTTTAATTAATGAAGCTGTTGAAATCTTTATGGCCAATGAAGAATCCATTCTTCAAGGAGAATTTGAAAAGGCACTTTTAGACGTGAGTAAATATAAAGCTCAAATTAAAGATGTCATTAATATCAGCGTCAAAAACGTGTATAATTCCAAGGAAGTGATTGATAAAGAGATCGCGGGTCATGAAGTCATTATTGAACTTTTGAATATTTTTACAGAAGCAGTTTACAATGATTTCAATGGAAAGCTATCTTACTACAATAGTCTTATATTAAAAGTTTTTCCAGAAACATTAAATAGTCATCAAGAGACCCTATATCTAAATATAATGGCAGTTTGTAACTATATTTCAAAGCTTTCGGACAGCAATGCCATTATGACCCATAAAAAATTAAAAGGAAATTATATTTAAAAGAGATATTTAAAAAGGACTATAAAAATAAATATGAAGAAGAGCGTATCCATCCATTGCAGCGTTATTGCCTTGTTATGTTTATTTACAAGTTGCAATAAATCCATACAAAAAACCCAGATTGAGAAGCTACGCGATAAGCATCAGACCTATTTAGATGAAAGTCCGGTTAGTAATACACAGTATCTTTCAAAAGAACAAAGACGGGAACAGCGACTCCCGCCAAGTGCGTATTACGAACAATTATGGGAGCTGACGATGGATCCTAATACCGGACGCCCTATGCCAGAGCGTTTGGAAGAGCTTCGTGGAGAACTTGCAAATCAACGCGCTGCGAATAGAGGTGTGTCGGGAGAAGTATCAAGTCCGTGGATCAGTCGTGGCCCCAATACTCAAGGAGGTCG
>JBBSOJ010000172.1:0-7241 GCA_038259855.1 Flavobacteriales bacterium | reverse complement strand
GCTAAGGATAAAACATTCTTTGCTACTCTAGAAACTGATTTTGATGACACCATAGGAAAAATTGTAGTAATTCCTCAAGATATGGGTAGAGTGATGCTCAATCTCATTTCAAATGCATTCTATGCGATCAATGAAAAAGACAAAAGTCTTCAATCTAAAGATGGAGACATTACGTCAACAAAAGCAACCTACGAACCCACCGTAAAATTAAAAACAAATAAACTCAAAGATGGTATTTTAATTACGGTGTCGGACAATGGCAACGGTATTCCCAAACATGTATTGGATAAAATATTTCAACCCTTCTTTACGACCAAACCATCAGGTCAAGGTACAGGTTTGGGTTTAAGCATGAGTTATGATATTATTACAAAAGGTCATGGAGGTAATTTGAAAGTACAAACAAGAGAAGGTGAAGGCACCACATTTTTTGTAGAATTACCTATCACTATGTAAGGTGCATATTTAACATTTAAAAGAAAATTAATCTAATAAAACAGACGAGATATGGACACTAAAATTTTAATTGTAGATGACGAAAGAGACATAGAAACCTTGTTCCGTCAAAAATTCAGAAAGGAAATACGAAGCAAAAAATTGGAAATGGATTTTGCATTCAGCGGCCAAGAGGCACTAGATATGTTGGGACAACAAGATCCGCCAGAAGTTGTATACGTGTTTTCTGATATTAACATGCCCGGGATGACGGGATTAGAATTATTAAAACATATCAAAGAGCAATACCCATCGATAAACGTCTCTATGATCTCTGCCTATGGCGACAATGAAAATTACAACAAGGCCATGAACAGCGGTGCCAAAGAGTTCTTTACAAAACCTATAGACTTTGAATCGTTGCGTAAAGAAATTAGTAGCCTAACAGACTAGAAAGACGCACATCTTCATATGATTTTAAATAAAAAAATTATGAGCAAAATATTGGTAGTAGACGATGAGCCAGATTTGGAAGTCCTGATCAAACAAAAATTCAGAAAACAAATCCGACAGAAGGAATATGAATTTTTCTTTTCTGAAAACGGTCAGGAAGCATTGGCCTGTATTTTAAAAGTACCAGATATTGATATTGTCTTAAGCGACATCAATATGCCAGAAATGGACGGCCTCACCTTATTGAGCGAGTTGAATGAACAAAAACCGTTGATAAAATCGGTCATTGTCTCTGCATACGGGGATATGGAGAACATTCGTACAGCGATGAACCGAGGTGCGTTTGACTTTATCACAAAGCCCATCAACTTCGATGATTTGACTTTGACCATGGAAAAAACATTGAAACATGCCAAACATATTAAAGACACGCTCCAAGCCATTAAGGAAAATAACATCCTTAAAATGTATGTTGATGAAAATGTTCTAAATTTTATGGGAAGTCGTGAATATGAAGCTACCATCATGGCCAATGAAACTATAGAGGCCACTGTCGTCTTCATAGACATTTGCGGGTTTACCTCAATAAGTGAGAATGCGCCAGCGGATACGGTGGTGACCATGATCAATACATATTTTGACGAAATGGTGAAAGAGATCATGGCTCAAAATGGCTATATCGATAAGTTCATCGGAGACGCCATCATGGCTGTTTTTAGAGGAGAGTTTCATTTGGATAGAGCCATCGATGCCGCTCTAGCCGTTTGTAGCAAAATTAACAATCTGCCTTCCATTGAAAAAGAACATCAATTTAGACCCAAAGTATCCATTGGCATTAAAAGTGGCGAAATGATCTGTGGAAACATTGGTTCAGCAAGCTTAAAACGGTTGGACTATACTGTTATTGGGGACACGGTCAATATAGCCGCACGCCTTCAAGATGTGGCCAAAGAAAACCAAATCATTATTTGTGATACCTGTTATGAAAAGGTCAAAGAATCCTTTATATGTGAAAAAGTGGGCAGCATCAATTTAAAGAACAAGGCGAAACCTGTCACTATTTACGAAGTAAAAGAATAAAAGGCAGTAGGCAGTAGGCAGTAGGCAAATAACCTAAAACCACTATTAATCAAAAAAAAGCAAACATTCATAAGCCATGGAAGAATCAGAACAACCAGAAAAAACATCCCAAAGACCATACGTAAAAAATGCACATACCGAAGAGCTTGTTGACCATTATTGGGGAAGTATCAGCTATATCTCAAGCCTCATCAAAGCCTCGGAACTGAAGGCTGGATTGATTTTGTCGTTCTATGGAATTCTATTAAATTTTGTTTTTCAAAGTGTTGAAACTGTATTTGATGTATCCGCAAATGACATATTGCTCTATATTTTAATTGTTACTTGGTTTTTTTGTACAGCCGCATCCATCTTCTATTGTGTGCGCTGTTTTATTCCAAAAATCGAAGGTAATTATGATAACAATATTTTCTTCTTCGGCGACATCACTACGAAGTTTGGCAACATAAAGGAATTTTCAAGAACATTCTACAACATTAGCGTCGATGAGGAAAAATTATTCGGACAATTAGGAGAGCAGATCTTTATTATTTCTAAAATTGCCGCATGGAAATTCCGGAATGTAAAGCGTGCCATTAGTTTATTAGCTATCGGACTTATGATGTTATTTGTCACGGCTGCATACTATATGATTTTGACTTTAAAATGATTATATGATTTGATACATCGTAATGTCTATTGCTGATTTTTTGATGATCGATTTATCTCTCTTACAATAGTATAAGTAATAATCAGTATATTTAAACTTTCATCCCCTCGAGTCTGAATTAATAGCCATAATTAAGACTTATGAAACAACGACTAACCATTGTTCTTGTACTTTTTTGTACAACTTTTTTTTACGGTCAAAATCCTGATTCGGTAAAGCTAGACTCTTTATTGGGTTGGCTGGATACGCATATTTTAATACCAAAGGATTCTACAACAATAGCAAAAAATTCATATAGCGCAATTTCGCTTTCTAAAAAAACCAACAATCAGGAATCCCTCGCTAAAAGCTATTCGTATTTGGTAACCTATCATAAGGATTATTCAAAACTTGATTCTGCCTTCAATTATATCAAAAAAACAAAACAACTTTATTTAGAACAACAAAATGATGACCAATTAGCCTTTACCTATCTAAAATGGAAAGATCTTTTGATGGTCAAAGCCGATTATGCCGAGGCAAAAAAAAAGGTGTATCTCGCATTGGATGTATTTGAAAAAACCAAAAACCAGCGCGGTATTGCGCTCTGCTATGGCGCCATTGGAGATTTGAAATACTATGACCGAAGTTATGCCCAAGGAGTTGAATGGTGCGACAAGGCGATTGACATTCTCAAAACATTGGATTATCCTGAAGATTTGGCAAATACCTACAAACTTAAAGCCTTTAATATGTTATTCGCTAATGTGGTTCATGAGGATGCATTAGCAGTCATCAACAAATCAATCGCTATATACAAAACGCTTGGAGAAACAGGCATTCCCATAATGTCCGCTGTCAATTGGCGGGGTAATATCTATAAATATATGGACCGATACGAAGAGGCGATCGCCGATTATCAGGCGAATTTTGACACTTCGGAAGCATTGGGATTAGAGCGTTACCTAATACCGTCGTTGGCCAATATTGGTCATGTGTATTTGATGCAGGGCAAATATGCCGAAGCATTGCCATATAATTTGAAAGCGATTGACCTTATGAAAAAAACGGGAAGGGTCCGCAATCTCTGGGAAAACTATATGCATGTATCCACGATCTACGAATCTTTGGGAGATACTAAAATGGCATTATTTTACCATCATCTGTATGCTACTGAACATGAAGAATTTCAGAATAACATTATTTTCGGGTTGGAATCAGAGGCAGAGAAAAAATACATGACCGGACAAAAAAATGCGACCATTTTTTTTCAAAACCAACAGATTGATCAGCAAAATCGAGCAGAAACCTTGTATATAATTTTGGGGATGTTATTATTTATAATGCTTCTCGGAGCACTATATTACTATCATAAACGAAAGAAAAAAAATCAAGAATTACAACTTCTAAACTCAAAATTGGACACCAAAAACAAACAGAATGAATTGCTACTGAAAGAAATTCACCATCGTGTAAAGAACAATCTTGAATTAGTTAAAAGCTTACTCGCCTTGCAATCCGCACAAATGGAAGATTCTTCTACTAAAGATGCCATGATGGCAAGTCAAAACCGAGTGCAATCAATGGGCATCATACATCAAAAACTCTATCAAGGTGAAAATTTAGGCAGCATTGAGATGAAGGATTATTTTCTAAATTTAGGTGAAGGCATTTTGGACACCTTCAATGCCGATGATAAAGTAAAAATCGAATGCGCCATGGACCAATTGGAATTGGATGTAGATACCGCCGTCCCTATCGGATTGATTGTGAATGAGCTTTTGACGAATGCACTTAAATATGCGTTTCCAAATGATGGAACTGGCAATATTCTTATTAGTTTATCCCAATCCAAAGCGGACACCTTAACCTTAAAAGTTGAAGATAACGGTATTGGTAAAGTCATAGGAATGAAACCAAAAGGAACTGGTTTTGGCACCCAACTTGTACAATTGTTGACACAACAACTCGATGGACACATGGTGGAAAATCATGACAACGGAACCTCAATTTTATTCAATTTTAAAATAAAACCAGCAGCATAATGGCAACATCTATAAAAATACTGATAGTAGAAGATGAGATGATTATCGCTGCGAACATCTCGTTACAGCTGTCAACTTTAGGGTATGATGTCACCGGTATCATTCCGCGTGGTGAAGAAGCGCTGACAAGCATCAAACAAAATCAACCCGATATTTTATTGATGGATATTTCATTAAAAGGAGAACTCAACGGCATAGAAACCGTTCAGATTATGCAGACTGAATACAATATTCCCGTAATTTATCTTACTGCAAATGCCGATGATTTAAATTTCAACCAAGCGAAAGAAACCAATCCTTATGCTTTCATTTCAAAACCATTCAAAAAACTTGATTTACAGCGTGCTATTGAATTAACGGTGAGTAGACTTCAATCTGAAAAAAATTCAGAGAAAATTATTTCTGAAGAAAAAATTGCTCCTTTTATTTTAAGCGATTGTGTTTTTGTACGTCACAATGACAAGATGGTCAAGGTTGATATTAAGGACATTCTGTACATAGAAGCGGAACGCAATTATTGTCGCATCTATTCCAAAGACAAAGAATATCTTTTAGTGATAACATTGAAAGATATGGACGAAAAATTACCGCAACAACATTTCATCAGAGTGCATCGCTCCTTCATTGTCAACCTATCTCAAATCGATGAGGTTGCCACAAGCCACATAGTGATAGCCAGAAAAGCCATCCCCTTAAGTAAGGCATTAAAAGAGGAGCTTCTTAAAAGATTACAGACTATCTAAAGAAAAATCTCTTTCCCTCCTACATGATCTCTGATAAGTAAAACGTTCATTTGGGACAGAATATGACGTGTTTCGTCCCATATCATTTTTTATATATCTTCATTATCAGTTATTTAGATAATAATTCGTTATTAATCCATCTAAAAAACTAACCCTGTTTGCCAAATGGCAGACTTCAAAATTCAGAAATTATGAAATCATTAAAAAAAATTCTATTGATCGGTCTATTCATTGTTACAGGCAACTTATCATTTGCGCAGGACAAAGCTCCAAATTACAAGGAGGTTGTTACACAGAATCTCAATGCAGAAGCAGACATAAAAGTTGTTAGCGACTATACAAATGCACTGGTAAACAATAAAATGGAAGAGGCAGCAAAACACTTGTCTGAAAAATACATGGGATATGGCCCTGCAGAGAATGATTCTATCAACAAAAAAGACACTATTGAAGATTGGAAAAAATCGCATTTGGTCAGAAGTAATCAAAAAGTAAGTTTTCTTTCTGAATCCTTTACAGTACTTCAAGGCGACCTAGAAGGGAATTGGGTTTCACAATGGGGAACTTATGTTTTTACCCAAAATGGCAAGGAGATCACACTGCCATTCCAGTCAACCTCACAGGTGTCCAATGGTAAAATTGACACAAACCGTATTTATTTTGATAACCTCGCGGTGGTCATGGCACTTGGATATACCTTAACACCACCTGAAGAAAAATAAATTCCAATGGTCTTTGAAGGACTAATTCAACAACCAACTAAAAATTAAACCTGCAATGCTTTTTAAAACGTTGCAGGTTTTTTAATGTCAATAAAGTAAATGATTGTTAACAATAGCACCAACAGCAATTCCCTTCAAACCAACAGTCTATCTATTTGGCGCTCGCTAAATAAAACCTTTGCTTCGGACAACAAATACCATCCTTCGTCCCACATCACTTTCATTTAAAGTTGATTAACAGTAGTTTAGAGATATATTAATTAACCATTAAACCACAAATATTATGAAAAATTTACAAAAATTTGGGATACTATTAGCTGTGCTCTTTTTGACACCAATGGCATCTCAATCACAAGAACAAGAATCCTTTATTATGGATCTCACCGAATACACAATTAAATATGGTCATGATGCCGTATTTACTGAAGGTGTTAAAAAATGGAATAAATGTTACAAGGATAATGGTGGAGCAGAAACCTGGAACGTATGGCATCGTTTACAGGGAAAAGGTAACGTGTATGTACTCTCGCGAAACGTTGCCAACTGGGCCGCTATGGAAACTCAAGATGCCGCAGGAAAAACATGCCGCTCCGTTGCATTAGACTTTATCACACCTCACATTGAAAGTACAGAAAACAATACTGTCCGCTCAATGCCTGACATCAGTAGCAGCAAAGCACTCGAAGACAGAACCATTGTATGGGTTACTCAATTTAGTATAAACGATGATGCGGCCTTCAATGACGTCCTTAAAGAAGTGACATCCGTTATAAAATCCAAACGAGGCGATAATACAGGCTACTGGTACAGATATATGGGTGGAGAAAGTGGCGATTATTTTGTCTCTTCACCATATAAAGATTTTGCCGCCTTGGATATCGAAGAAGAAAGCGTTTGGAAAACCTATGAAGGTGTACAGGGCAAAAAGAAAACAGAGGACATTCGCAAAAAATTCAGGACATCTATCGATGACAGCTTTAGCTACACTTATACGCTATCGAAAGATTTAAGTATAGACTAACATGATCAGCCAATAACAAAAACCTGCAAGGCCTCAAAACCTTGCAGGTTTTTTTAATCCAGCAGAGTATGAAAATTAAATTTGACTAACCGCTTAATAATCAATTGATACACT